>JAAYQR010000028.1 GCA_012519205.1 Candidatus Epulonipiscium sp.
ATTTCAATCCACGCCCCTGTATGAGGGGCGACAATGGGTTTACGTCTAGGCTACCTATGGTTGTAATTTCAATCCACGCCCCTGTATGAGGGGCGACCTTAAAAATTTTCTCACAAAAATTATCAAGCATGATTTCAATCCACGCCCCTGTATGAGGGGCGACAATGTAAAAGTTATTCATTATTTAAATGGTGAATTTCAATCCACGCCCCTGTATGAGGGGCGACTAGACTATCACAACCCAAAGGAAGAGGGAAAAAAATTTCAATCCACGCCCCTGTATGAGGGGCGACGCAGCACTATTGATAATATTTTTGATGGATTTAATTTCAATCCACGCCCCTGTATGAGGGGCGACAAGAATTAAGGGAAGATATAGATTTTATATTAATTTCAATCCACGCCCCTGTATGAGGGGCGACGTAAGGTTAGGCTCTGCCCTATGTGTTCATGGAATTTCAATCCACGCCCCTGTATGAGGGGCGACAAAGATGAATTATATATTGCTGAAAAAAAAGAATTTCAATCCACGCCCCTGTATGAGGGGCGACGGCTTTTCTGCGGTAGACTATCACAACCCAAAGATTTCAATCCACGCCCCTGTATGAGGGGCGACAATGACTCTGGTATAAAACGTACTAATCTTAAATTTCAATCCACGCCCCTGTATGAGGGGCGACATATGGCAGAGCAACAGAGGCAAAGACAGAAGAAATTTCAATCCACGCCCCTGTATGAGGGGCGACAATGGGCTTGGTGATTTTATTCTCTTTAAGAGAATTTCAATCCACGCCCCTGTATGAGGGGCGACGGCTCTCTTGTTGGCGCTCTCAATAACATTGTTATTTCAATCCACGCCCCTGTATGAGGGGCGACATCGCTTAAGTGTTGTCATAGTCAAGTATAGAAATTTCAATCCACGCCCCTGTATGAGGGGCGACGATACCATGCAGGCTTTTTTCATGCTTAAAACTATTTCAATCCACGCCCCTGTATGAGGGGCGACAATACTACCTTGATTTATTATTAATGACTGGTGATTTCAATCCACGCCCCTGTATGAGGGGCGACCAGATCGCCCGCCCTCCAGCAAGTGTTCCGATATTTCAATCCACGCCCCTGTATGAGGGGCGACATTCACAAAAACGCCGTTGAGCATGGGTGGTGGATTTCAATCCACGCCCCTGTATGAGGGGCGACAATACCGGCCGGTTCCTATACCGTCATACATAATTTCAATCCACGCCCCTGTATGAGGGGCGACATACTCAATATTATACCGTTTACGGTGATGGCGATTTCAATCCACGCCCCTGTATGAGGGGCGACAAACGGGCTATTCGGCTGTATCTTCACCCGAAATATTTCAATCCACGCCCCTGTATGAGGGGCGACAAAACGCTTGCAGAGGATTTACGCCGTTGGATGATTTCAATCCACGCCCCTGTATGAGGGGCGACTTCCTGCATTGCGATAATATAATATTGCAAAGCGGATTTCAATCCACGCCCCTGTATGAGGGGCGACCAACACTTGTTTGTATTAAATATTGCATTGCAGATTTCAATCCACGCCCCTGTATGAGGGGCGACGGGCTAATGCTTCAAGGCCGTATTCGTTCGGTTATTTCAATCCACGCCCCTGTATGAGGGGCGACTTTCACCCAACGCAAAAACCCGTAAAGCTTTATATTTCAATCCACGCCCCTGTATGAGGGGCGACCGCATTCTATAAACACCTTTATCTTAATGGCATTAATATATAGTTTCCGCGAGTCTATATAATCTAACGCTCAATCAAGATATTTTTTATTATGATTCTCTATATATATTATGCTAGGATACTATCGCGAATAATTCAGTATCTAAATGTTATCATTGGGTTCGCGCTATAATATTAGTGGCTCATCAATGTCCATCTTTTTCTTAACTCCATAATGATTAATTTTATTTTTCCAGTTGCTCCCCAAAAAATAGAAACAAATACTATCCACATTTAAGTCAGCTATTTTAAGAAGTTTATGTTTGAATTCTTCGAATTGAGCTGGATCTAGAATGCATTCGAACACCGAATTTTGGACCCTTTGTCCATAATTAACACATTCTTTTGCAACTAGTCTTAATCTTTTTGTTCCTCCTGTTTCTGAAGTAGCAACATCATAGGATACAACAACCATCATATTAATCACCTCATTAGAAATGGTGGATAACCGTCCATATCTTCTCTAAGATATCTAGCCATTAATAATGCCTGGCTATATGAAATAAGCCCTATCTCTATTTTTTCTTTCAAAAAAGGATGAGTGATAGTATCTTGCTTTCTTTTCTGCCAAACCTGTAAAATTCTTTTTCTTGCTTCTGGATTTAACAAAACAGCACCATTTTCCTTAATCGTAAAATCATTTAATTGAATCTGCCTAGTATTAATAAGCGTTACCACAAAACGGTCTACTATATACGGTCTAAGTTCTTCCATCATATCTAATGCCAATGAAGACCTTCCTGGTCTTTCTTGGTGAAAAAAACCTACTTGTGGATCTAGTCCAACCGTTTCAAGAGCTGCCTCACAATCATGGGCCAACAATGTATAAAAAAATGACAATAAGGCATTTATTTCATCTGTGGGTGGTCTTTTATTACGTCCTCTAAAAGTATTCTTAAAATCAGGGTTAAATATTAGCTCTGAAAAAACACTATAGTAGTTTTTTGCTGCTTCTCCTTCAACACCCCGTAATGAATCTAGATTCTTCACTTTATCAATATTATTAATCGATATGGCTAAACTACTAACTATTTTGTTTACTTTCTTACTATCTATTTTGTCTTTGTGATCTCTTACCAATCTTTGAAATACACATCTACTATTGAAAATCTTCCCTATAATACAGTTTTTCGATATCTCTAAACAGGCATTTTTATCATCACATACTCTATATTGTTTTCTCCTTAATCTCACATTTCCTTTAGTGGGATTTTGTATTCCAACTAAAAATCTTCCTGTATATGAAATAAAAGATACCTTAATATCCTTTTCAGAGCACATTTTCATTAGAGCAGGCGTAATCGTTAAGGGTTCAAAGATAACTATATCCTCAATATTATGAGATGGGAACTGAGCTATTTTCTGTTTTCCCTTTTTAAATACAATTGTTTCTCCCTCTTTAGATATGCCCATTCCAGTGCTGGTAATATAAATAGTACTTAATAATTTTCTCATATTTTAATCCTTCTCAGTCAATTTTGTATCAATATAACGCTTAACTGACTTATAAGACTTTTTAGTTTTTGGCACACAAATATTATATAAAGAACAATTAGCACATTTAGTCGAGTATATAGGTAGTATTTTTATATCTTTTTCAATAATTTCATGCATTTTTTTCGATATATCACAAACCTCATGTCGTAATGATTCATTTATTTCTATCAGACGCCTGTGCCTGGTTTTCCCATAGTATAAATATCCAGTTCTAATAGAAGTCTGAAACATCTCCTCTAAACACATGGCTTGAATACAAAGTTGGATAGCATCTCTATTATCTTCTTTTGGCTTTCCAACCTTATATTCAACTGGTATAACCTCATAAAAATTGTTCTTAGAAGAAATAAAACACCCCGAATCATTTAATCTAAATTCTACAGCATCTGCAATACCATAGAAGCCTAAACTATATGAAATAAGCGGCAAACTTCTACTTATAAAATAGTCATTTCTTGATTCAAAAATAAATGGATCATCGACTTTCTCATGGAATATTTCCCCTTTTACCGTATATATGTTTTCTGCCCACTGTTGTTCCATATGTATTAGGGCCCATTGCCGTTTACAAAAGTAGAAATGTTGTATACCTGAAATCATTAATAATTCATCGTCTGTATACAATTAAATTCCACCCCTATCTTCCATCAATCTCTTCCATTTCTAATCCTTTTAAGGGCTCAACCGAAATAACATAGTCGTTTATTTCTTTTGGCTCAACAATACCCTTTTTTAGATTAATTTTAACACTTTTATGAACCTTCGCTGAAGAATATTGTCCATTAGGACTATTGTGTTTCCACCAAAATACCTTCATTATTTCCATACTACCTTCAGGTCTTGCCGATGACGCATCATTTTCAAAAAGTTCAATTAGGGCTGTTTTTATATCCTCTACGTCCTTATCATCCAATCCTGTTTTTGATGCCAGCTGTGGATTGATACTTCCTGCAAAAGTATATAAACCAAAATCTACACGATGTTTCATACCCATAGTATCTGAAGATTTGTTTTTTCCATCTCCCTCACTATTAACACTCTTTGTAATTTGAATACTCGTAGTATTAATAGGTGATACACTAAATGCACTTTGAATAGATATAGGCCCTCTTACTCCTGTTGATACCCCTTTTGTTTCTCCACCTTTAAAAGCAAACACTTGTCCAAAGGCCCTAACATCTATCCATTCCTTGCATGCTGCCTCATATAATTTATCCTTATCTTTAAGAACATCTTTAGGTAGAGTCTTTTCAGCTCGCTCTTTTAAACTTTTATACCCATCCATTTTATTATCATCTGATTGAACGAATACCCTTTTCCCATTTTGCATTAGCCTATTTCTTATTTTACGCTTAATGCATACATCCGATATTTCACCTATACCGTCATAATTAATGCGTGGCCTGTTTCCATTTAAGGGATCACCATTGGGGTTTGCATTTTTCACACTAAGAACCACTAAGAAATCATACTTATTATTTAACATTTTACTTCCTCCTTTTTTCTTAATGCTGCACGTTGGCAGTGATAACCTAATAAAAATTCACCGGATAATGCTGTATCTTTTATGAAGTCTTCCGGTTCAAATAAATTCATTATTTCATCAATTAAGCTCTCCCTACTTTTACCTTTTCCTTTTAGTCTTGTGAAAGATGGTTTTAGCGCTAATTCGATTGCTTTCCATGTTGAAAATGGATACTGGGAAAACCTCTGCATTAATCTATCTGCATTTGTTAGTCGATTTTCATCATTTGTATCCAATGCCCATCTTTCAACATTTTGAGCTATGGCTAATAGTCTGCCATATAGATAATCTCTACTTCGTCTTTCCTTATCCAGTGCCATACTTATTTCCTCCTTCTTATAATCATAGCAATACTTTTTATATAATGCACAAGTGATACTAAGAGATTTGTCAAAATTCCATTGTTTTTCAAATGCAACCCTATTTACTGTTCTTCTAACGGAATTCTGAACTAAATCTAAAGGTATCTTTTGTCCATCCGTGATACAAGTTAAAATTCTATCTATCACCTGCATTTTAACTTTTGTATTAACTTGCTTTCCCTCGCCAAAAATTGTATTTGCGATATCCATAGGGGCCGGAGCTCCAACGAATACATGAGGTTTTTTATAATGATGAATCCAATTGCAGGTTGTATGCCACTTTTCTAATTTGTCGATAAAATCTTCGGGATTCATTTCCTGATAATATGTAATGGATAATCTTCCATCGGTAACTGATTCGAGACTCATTAATACAACGTGATCAAGTTCATCTAGTTTTGAATTGTATCCACGTAATTTCATATTAATTTTATTGGCAACTTCTTCCCCTGTATAAGTAACTGCATTTTCACTTCCTTGATCTTCCCCACTTAGTAAATCAAAAGTATCATAAAAAATATTAGCAATTTCTACCTTAGATGTTCTCCAGCAAATAATCGTTTTTTTACCATTATTATATCCTTGCTTTGATATTAGCCACTTCACGGCATTATGGGCCTTTTGAGAAACTTCGTAACTTACCCCATAACTTTGAGTGGAATTTAGAAATCTTCCTCTGTAAGTAAATCCGTTAGAATCATTAGAACTTATTATTTTTGCATTAGCACACTTATTATATATGTTTTTAGGATGATTTATAGCAGTGGGTAAATGCTTGCCTAATACTTGGCAAAAGCCTTTTGATGTCAATGAAGAACTATAATATTTTTCCCAACTCTTAAAAAGACTAATATCCCTCCATACACGACTTTCTTTTATATCTATTTGTTCAACACACCATCTTATAAAATCATCATTATTTTCCACATTCCCTTTATCATCCAAGGTATATACCTTTGCATTTATCAAGTTTTCTATAAGAGTTCCTTTTTTTACATATTCATAAATGGCTTTTACCTTCCCATGGGTATCATTGGATACTGCCCATTGATATAAGTTTTTGCAGTAATCTTCATATCCATGCCATTTTTCGCCTCCATATTTCTTATAATCCCCAGCTAGATATTGTACCTTATCACATAATGGATGTGGAACTGGATATTTACCTGCTCTACCACCTGATTCTTCTGTGCAAGGTATAATTATGCTAGGGCTATCCTTATCTAAGATATGGGCTCTTAAAAAATTACCCTTTCCATCAATAACCACTTCAATCTGCGCCTGTACAATAGTATGATATATGGGCAGTAGAGGAGTTGTATCTTCACTTTCTATAACTCCTACTTGTGAAATATTATTTTCATATGTATCATAAAGTCTTTGAATCCAACTCATACCCCGCCTCCTCATACCCTTCTAGTAGCCTTGGCTCACTTATTCCGACTGTACTAATCTGCTCAAAATCCATTTCTTTAATAATCTTTGGTGTAGTATCTACGAAATCCATTGAAAACATAATAACACCATCTTTCATTATCGGTTTCCAAAAATATGCCTTTAAATTGTTTTCTCCGGATTCACTTGGGTAATCAAATTTATAAAACATTCTGTCAAACCGTAGTTCTCCATAATTATCATAAAACCCCTTCTTCGCGCCATATACTACAGGTTCTACATATGCCTGACATTCTCTTGTTCCAAGAAAAACATCTCGTCTGCCTCCTTTTTCAATCATTCTCTTCGCTACAAAGAAATGTTTATTTTCATTCCTATCTACTTCTAAATCCGTTCTATTAAGATTCCATTCAAAATGGGCTCTTACTTCGTATTCAACATCGCTTAAGTATGTATAATATGAAAGGGTATTTCCTCCATTGTAATTAATGGGTCTAATACCTTGGCTCTGGGTTCTGATAGGATTCATTACCCGAATCTCATCAATAATCCAGTGAAATGTCGGTTTCCAATATATGCTTTCACATATTCCCTTTAATGCTTGATAAGTCGGAATTTGATATGTGAACTTTTCTCCCCCAACACGGGTTATGGAATCAGTAAAAAGAGCGTACCTTCCATAAATTTTAAACTCAACTTGATTTCTCATAATCTCCTCCTATAAAATTGTGGCTTCTACAGCTTTTGATTCCATTAGTAAACCATAAGCATCATCATAATAGGCCTCTGATAAATAATAGATTCCTGAATTCTTTTGAGTTTCATATATGGCTTCCATTTTACATAGGGCCTCAATTTGATAATGAAATAAATTAACCGAATGTCTTTGAGCTAACTTAAGATATGCGTACCCCTGTTCTAGGTAATACATGGCACATAAACCTGATATTATTTCTTTACTTTCATTGTTATATGGAACAATAATGCCTTGGGTATATGTATCGATGGCTCTATAATTTTTAGCTGCTGTATCAAAAGCCTGTGTAAGGGTAATATGGGTGGCTTGTTTTCTATACTTAGCTGCCTCTATAGACTTTTCATTTATTGATAATAAGTTAAATATGTTATCTTGAACTCCCTCCTTCAATTTCACCAAATAAGGCATTCCCTCTTTTCTTTTGAAAAAGTAATACTCATAATATTTTTCTAAAGCTTTAGGACTAAGTAAATCATTATCAAACCTATCCGGTAAAACTCTATATTCTTCTAGAATCCGCTCCGTTACTTCTTTTCCCTTTAGAATATCCGTTAATCGAGATAACTTTTCATCTTTTGGATTAACTATGTAGACTTTTCCCTTATCTTTCATGAAACCATTTCTATTGCATCGACCTGCAGCCTGGACTATGGAATCTAACCCTGCCAAGTATCGAATAACTACATCAAAATCTATATTTATCCCCGCTTCCATTAATTGTGTACTTACACAAATGATTGGTTCTGCCGTCCCATCCCTTGCCCGTTTAAGTTTATCAATCATTTCATTCAAACGCTCCATACGGTGAATAGGGCACATGCTTGTACTTAAATGATATACATTTTTAGAGTATTTATTTAATATTTTAGTGACTTTCATAGCAGAATTCTTTGTATTAACAATTATTAAAACACTTTTTCCTTCTTTTACTTTATTTAAAACAAATTCTACTATTTCTTCGTTCTCCCATCCTCCAGTTTTTGTAAGATCTTCTGTAATAGTTCTTGAAAATTCTTTGTATAAGTTATTTGTGTTTTTAATGATTCTGTTCTTACTGTGGATATTTAATGCATAGGATTTAGGCTCAATTCTATCTAGAAGTGGTTGAGTGGCTGTACATAATACTATGGATGAGTGACATATTTCTTTTAGAAACTGCATGGCCATATTGAATAAATAAATAAATTTTACTCCTAATGTTTGTATTTCATCAAAAATTATTATGGAATTAGCCAATTGATGCATTCTTCTAACACTTCTTGTCCCTCCTGCAAATAACGTATCTAATAATTGCACCATAGAAGTAAAAATAATGGGAGCATCCCAATTCTCTGATAATAATTTTGTTGTAGGCGTTTCTTCATCCTCAGTCAAGTTAGAGTGATGTTCTAAAACAACAGTTCCAAATTCCTCATTAGTTTCTAAGATATCTCTAATTTCTTGAGCATTTTGATCAATAATCGTATTAAAGGGCACCACATATATAATTCTATCCATTTTATTTTCTTTGGCATGGTGAAGTGCAAATCGCAGACTAGATAAGGTCTTTCCTCCACCTGTTGGAACTGTAAGTTGAAAAATATCATTATTAGCTTTCGCCGCAATTTTACAACTATTAGATATCTCTGTTCTTAAACTATCTATCTTATTACGAATCTGAAATTTAGAAATATAATTTTCTAATCTTTCTATTAGAGTTGTCCAATCTATATATTCACTATTTAAACGTCTCGTCTTCCCCATTGGCATTTGAAAGTCTGCGGTATCTTGCCTATCTGCATCTATCAAACAACTAAATAAATACTTTATAAGTAGACCAAACATATAAAAAGTTGTTTTATCGTCTTTAAATTTCTTTATACGGTCAAGATTATTCTTAAGCGGTGTAACTAAATCTTCATTAGTTAATTTATCAATTAGAGATTTTAATTCATCATCCAAATTATTTACTGCCTCTATTAATCTCTCAATTGTTTCAGCCTTCTGCATTTTTTCATGTAGTAAGTTATTCCCATCAGGAGTTAGACAGTCAATCAATCCCCCATGATGTGATTTAATTATTAATGATATAATGGACCTAATCCTTTCATCTATTTTTTCCAATTGATATATGTATTGTGCTCCTATTGATGAGTGATCTACTTTTCCCTTCCATTGGATGGGCTCCATATAATTTTTATCACCCTTATCTAATAATGCAGTTTGTGATTTTATATATGAATTAAATAATTCTGTTTGTTTCCCTAAATCATGTAGTAGCCCTATTAATTCCCCCCATGATTTCATGCCAACTTTATTAGCATATTTCCCAGCTAGACGAGATGTTTCAATTAAGTGCTCTTTTACAGTCTGAATCACATCATCTTCTTTCCTATAATGCGCAATAAATATTTCATTTGAACTCACTATGAATACGCCTCCCTCCTTAATATTCTACATTTTTTTATACAAAAAAACAATATAATTTCAAAAAAAAGTGAAAAACAGTCAATAATATAAAAACGTGCATAAACAACCAATTTGTATCAGTAGCTTATACACGTTTACTATTAAGTCCTAATAAAAATTATTAAACTCTATCCATATACTCCCCATAACCTTCTTCTTCCATCTTATCCTTAGGAATAAATTTCAAAGCAGCGGAATTGATACAATACCTAAGGCCGCCTTTTTCTATGGGTCCATCATTAAATACATGTCCAAGATGGGAGTCAGAGCCAGAACTTCTTACCTCTGTTCTTATCATATTGTGACTGTAATCTTGCTTTTGCTTTACCAAATTGCTATCAATGGGTTTTGTAAAAGAAGGCCAGCCGCACCCTGATTCGAATTTTTCCCTAGATGAAAAGAGGGGTTTGCCACTTATGATATCGACATATATCCCATCTTCAAAGTTATCGTTATATTCGTTTTGAAAAGGCGGTTCGGTCCCATTTTCTTGAGTTACTTTGTACTGGATATCTGTTAACTTTTTCTTTAATTCCTCTTTGCTTTCTGCCATAGATATATCACCTCAGTTTTATAATGCCCCATTTTGGGAAATTTAGAATATAATTATGCTATAAATTATAAAAAAAAGACAAGCATAGATGCCTGCCCTACAAACTTTGAACCTTTTTAATGGTTGGGATTTGTTGTTTATTAGATTATACCGATTTGTTTTCTGATGGTATCTAGAGTTTGTTGAATTTCCAAGGATTCCTTAAGGGGCATAATATCACTTTCTAACTTACCTTCCTTAAGGCATCTGATAACTTCTTCTATTTCATAATTATATCCGTTGCCTTCCATGGGCATATGGATTGTTTCTTGATCCTTATTGTGTACTTGGATAAAAGCTTTTTCAGCTCTATACCAACCATGGGGGATATGTATATACCCCTTATCACCTATAATAAATATATTTTTGGGGGTTTCTGTCATTATTGCGCAGCTTAAAAGTGCCATTTCCCCATTTTCGTATCCAAAAATCATGGATGATTGCTCATCTACCCCCGTATGACATATATCTGATATGACTTTTATCTCTTTGGGTTGCCTATTATATATCATGGATACAAAAGAAATAGGGTATACCCCTACATCCATTATTGCCCCCCCTGCTAGATTTTTATCAAAACGGATATCATCATATCCCGTGCTGGACTTAAATCCAAAATCTCCTTTTATCATTTTAACTTTACCAATGATATCTTCATTGAGTATTTCCCTTATCCTTCTAATCAGTGGAAAAAACCTTGTCCACATGGCTTCCATCAGAAATACATTATTTTCTTTGGCTATGCTAATCATTTCTTCTGCATCTTTTTTGCTCCCTGCAAAGGGTTTTTCGCAGATTACTGCTTTTTTATTTTTGAGGCACAATATTGCATGGTCTTTATGTAGTCCATTAGGAGTCGAAATATAAACGACATCAATTTCTTCGTCTTTAGCCAATGCCTCATAATTATCATATCTTTTTTTAATTCCAAAGATATCTCCAAATTCATTAGACTTGGTTATATTTCTTGATGCGATGCCGATAAGCTCAGCTTCTTTTGCATATTTTATGCCTTCTGCAAACTTCTTGGCAATTCTTCCTGCTCCTATAATTCCGAATTTGATTTTTTTGTACATATATTTGCCTCCCGTCATATTTATGAGGATATTATACTATTGGCATATTTTATATTCAAAGTATCCCCCATTCTTAAAATTATATTTGTATTGCAAAAGGCATCAAAGAATCAGGAGAGTTAGGGTATAGGTTTATTCTTACATGGAATCATGTCGATATCTGTGAATCCATCTTTTTACTAATTCTAGCAAAGAGCCTTGATAATCTTTTTGTTTACCTTGTTCTTTTTGTATACGGGCTTGTTCGAGTTTTGCTCCTTCATATTCATCGTTAATTTTAAGTGCTTCTTGGATTGCTCTAGATGCATCTTCTAGTTTTTTCTTTTTTCTATATAGTCTTGCTAATCTGACCCAAGCTAAAATATAATTCTTATTTATTTCTATACTTTTTTGGGCATAATCTATTGCCAATTCTTCTTTGTTCCAGCTTTCATATAGATTCGAATATTCCAACCAATACTCTTCTTTCCTAAGCTTAGAAGGGATTTGTTCTAGATAGTCTTCTGCTAGTTCGTATTGCCTTTTACCTATATATAGCCTTGATAATCTTATATAACTATCATAATCATCACCTTTTTTAATAGACCTTTTATAAGACTCCACTGCCTCATTTTCACTGCCTTGATTGTTATACAGTTCTCCGTAGTAAAACCATATTAGTTTAGAATCCTCCATAGCTGCTGCTTCATTAAGATATTCTGCTGCTTTTTCATAATCTGTTTTAAGTATATAGAGTTCTGTTAGATTTAAAAGTATAGACAAATTATTAGATTCTTTTTCATTTGCTTTGGTAAGAAAATAGGCAGCATCATCATACCATCCTAAGTGCATACAAGCAATTCCCATATTATTATAAACCTTGGAGTTTTCATCAAAGACTATGGCTTTTTTATACCACTTTATTGCTTCCTCTGGCTTTTTTAAGGACATAAAATAATCGGCTTTTTCCTTACACTTTTCCCACTCTGCTTTATTTTCCCATTTGAAAATTTCTTTTCTTAGAGTATCTAATTCAGATTCATAAAAATAATCAATAAGATCTAGAAACCCAATATACTGTTCTGTTATGGATTGCTGCCCATCTTTTATCCTTTTTATCTGTCCACTTATATGAGATAAACCTAATTCCACTCTTACCCAGTCTTCTAGTTTTCCCATTAAAAAGTCATCAATAGACTGCTTCCAATAATGGTAGCAGTGATAATACAATTCTTCTATGGAATATACCTTAATTTTAGTCATATAAAAATAGTATGGTCTCTCCACTGTTTCAGGAGAGACGCTAAGTATTAATGAGGACATCTTATTCACCTCTTATAATCGTACCAATTCTGCAATGTCCATTGCTATATTGTCTAAGATATCTGTAAACTTATCTTGTAAATCATAATATTTTCCATTAGGCTTTGTTAAAGGATCATAGCTCTCTATGCTTAATTTATCCTTTCTTGCTACAACATAAGTTGTTATACTACTTTCCCTTAGCATAGCACAAATCTCAGGAACATATTTCCCATCTTCCGTAGGTACATGGGGTGGGGCATCAGTTATAAGTATAAATATGTTTTTACCACTTTTGTCCACTTTAGAAGTTTTCAAAAGTTCTATACCTGTACCTACCGCTTCCAAAGAAGATTCGGGTATATCCCCTCCATAGGTTCTTGGAATATTTTTAACTTGTCTTTGGAATTTTTCTACTTCATTTGTGAAGTTATAGACACTGGGGTTTTCTTTTTCTCCTAAATCACCAAAACCTATAAGGCCCAATTGGAAACCTATACCTTTTCGACTTAGTATATTTGAAAATTCTATGGCCCTATCCTTAACTCCATTAATATAGGTGTCCATGCTCCCTGTAGTATCTATTATAAATACAATATTCATATTTTCGGCAGAAGTAGTCGAAAGCTCTCTTTTAGGTGGCGGCATAACCTTGGTCCTATCAAATTCTGCTCTTTCAGTTTTTCCTGTAGATAAATCTTTTACAAATACTTCGAAAAGATTATTTTCATCTATGGCATAGGTAATTTCTAGCTGGGTAGTACCCTTAAGCCCCGTAAGCATTACACTACCTATATATTTTCTTTCTTCTTCATTATCTTGCTCCCATTGATAAACATCAACCTGTACCGAAGAAGCCCCGGACATACTGGCAAAGTTTCTATCAGATATCTTTGCCGGAATAGAACTGCCCATGGGGATAATGGGAATTAATTCTTTTTTCATGGTATCTACATTTATAACCGCTTCCGTACCAAAAATTTGGCGGGTGATTTGCCCCACCTTTACATTGCTGTTAGGAAGGTGGATGAGATAATTATAAATCGATGCCCCCATGGCTACACTCTTTGCAGGGTCCGTAGCACGATAGGGTTCCTTAATGTATCCCCCAACCATTCTTTTTACCATAGGAATTAGGGTTGAACCCCCAACTAAGATTACCTTTGATATTTCGTCGGGTTCCCTTCCTGCCCTTTTTAGGGCCTCTTGTATAATTTCACGGCTTCTGTCTATATATTTTCTAATTAAGGCTTCAAATTCTTCCCTTGTTAACTCCATTACTAGATTTTTGGGGACCCCTTCATGAATTATAAGGGGATGAATCCTTATGGCTACTTTGTTAGTTCCTGAAAGTTTCTTCTTGGCTTGTTCCGCTTCTTGCTTTAGTTTTTGAACCACTCTTTTTCTTTCTACAGTTTCTAACTTGTCTAGATTAATCCCTGTCTCCTTTAAAAAATTCTCTTTCATCAGGCGTATAAGTTCACTGTCAAAATCATCTCCCCCAAGATTCATATCTCCGACATCAGATAATTCTTGAAATATTTCCTCCCCATTTTTATCTTGGGATACCTTTAGGACACAAGCATCAAAGGTTCCCCCACCTAAGTCATATACTAAAAGGGTTTGGGCATACCCCTGCCTATACCCATATTCTATTGCCGCTGCTAGGGGTTCTGATAAAAGATGAACATTCTTAAATCCTGCCATCTCCCCTGCTTTTTTTGTTGCAAATATCTGTCTGTCGTTAAAATATGCTGGGTGGGTTATGACTACTTCATCAAAATTTTCTCCACTTTGATTTTCTGCTGCTTTTTTTAACTTTTTTAGTATTTCGGCACTTATTTCTTCCGGGAGTTTTTCTAAGGCTCCTACTTTGATTTTTTCCGATTGTCCCATGAATCTCTTGACAGAAATCACGGTGCTTTCTGGATATATGATTGCCCCAGCCTTGGCCTCACTGCCTACTATAATCCCTTCTTCTCCATAGCACACAACAGAGGGAAGGATTTCATCCACTCCATCTATCTTTACAATTTCCATTTCATCTGTTTTATCTTTATATATGATTGCTGCCGAATTGGTGGTTCCTAAATCTATTCCTAAATAACTCATTCTTCTCCCTCCAGTACTGTCTTATTAAATCGGCTTGGATCAAAGGGCTGCTTAAATCCGCTAGGGGGATACTCTTCTCCGAATCCTAAATCTTCAACTGCACCTTTTACAAGCCCCCCTTCTTCCTCTACTGCAAGGGTTACCTGCAACTTAGTCTTACCTGATGGCCTCTTTGGCAATCCCTTTATGCCTACATCCCCAATTAACTTACAATTTTCTATGGTATCTTCTTTATCTATTCTTTCTAGAATTCTAAGTTCTAGAGTTGTCATATCTTCAAGAGTTTTCCCTGATAGAGTAAATATATGGCTTTTTTTTGCCAATGAATAGGGGGTCCCCCTTCTTATCATGGTAAAAAAAGATTTCCTTGTGCCATGATCTACTTCGAGTCCAATATCATGGGGAACTGTAACTTCAAATTCCACTTCTACCTTTTCCGCTTCTAAATCAGGGTGGGTTAACACCCCCATTTTCATAGCTGCATAATAAGTAGCACCCAAGGAGATATCTAGAGCTGGTCTTTCTGATGTGTATATTTTATTTTCTTCATTAAATATACCTATTAGCATATCTTTTATCCAAGGCATAGTAGATGAACCCCCTTCAAGAAGTACCCTATCTATGTCGCTTGGAAGCAGTGCCCCAGTATAAGCTTCTCTTAAAGCTTTTAATACAAGTTTTCTCGTTTTTTCTATAAAGTCATGGATTAAATTTTCAAATTGCTCCCTTGTTATTTGTTCTACAAATGGCGGAATACAAAAGGTAAAAGGAATTCTAAAGCTTTTGACCCCGGATAATCTTTCTTTTGTTTCCCTTGCTCTCATTATAAGTTCTGCTTGATTTTCTGGTGTCATAGCATCCTTATTTTGTCCTGTTTTATTTTCTATATATAAATAACATTGTTTTAGGAGGACTTCGTCGATATTATCTCCCCCGTGGCGTGCTTCCCCTCCTTCGCTTATTACCTGCAGCTTGATGCGACAATCATCTTTTTCGACTACATGGAATAGAGTAATATCTAAAGTCCCTCCCCCAAAATCAAAAACCATGATTTTTTCATCCTTGGATAATTGATGTCTGAAATTATATGCTAGGGCCGCTGCCTTTGGTTCTTCTATAAGGCAAATCAACTTATCTTTCAATCCCGCTAATTCACAAGCTCTCATCGTAGCCTTTTTTGCCCCATCATCAAAATCATAAGGTACAGAAACTACGCACCCTGCAATCTCTGCATTTGGGTTCATGTTTTTACAATGACTTATCAATTCTTTTAAAATCATTGCCGATATCTCTTCCGGAAGATATTCTTTATCTTCTATTTGTATTTTTTCGTTGGTTCCCATTTTTCTTTTGATTGATCTTATGGTGGTTTCCGGGTAAATTTTCATAGACCTATAGGCTTCTTCTCCTATAACCCATTCCTCTTCGTCCCCTTCTTCTCCCCTATATTGAGCTACTGAAGGAAGAGGAATCTTACCAAATCCATTGCTGATGTCTATGGGCTCGGGTTTTTTGTTATTATTATCCCAGTAACTTATTACTGAGTTGGTTGTCCCTAGGTCTATTCCTAGGATATACCATTCTTCGGGGAGATCTTTTTGTTCTTCGATTTGTTTCTTGTATTCTTCCCAGTTCATTATTTCACTCCTTTTACATGGATAGATAGTTATGGGATTCCATGCGGATTTTGTGGTTTATAATGTTAAATTAGTTGAGGTGATTATGCAAGAATGGTGGTGGCTATATTAGGTATTTATGTTATAGTTGGATAATTGCAGTTTGGGTATAATCTGTGGCGGGAAACATTTCTCCGAATCCACAGTCCTTTATGATTACCTCTATTTGGTCATATTGTCTAAATCCTAAGGTAAATTTTAGCCTTAGGGTTCTTGAAGGTCTATCGGGTAAGCCTTCAAGGTTTATGGTATGTAGGGGTGTTATCTCCCCCCTATCATTTCTTTTGTATACAGGTATACATAATGTGTTTTCCGTTTCCCCATCCAATATAAATATTTTTGGTTTGGGTTTTTGCCACCAAAACGTATTTTTTTCTATTAGGGGTATGAAACAAGGTGCCTTTCTAAAGGCTCCATTAATCCCTATATCCCAGGTTAACCTATGGTAATCTGTTAATTTAATCATTGTCTCAGGAATGATTCCCAAGTAAGAAGCGGCACCTATACATGCCCCTAGTGCTACCGTCCCTTCTGCTTCTTTTGGGTATATGATGGAACTTCCTAGAAATTCGTTTTCTAAAAGTTCCTTCATCCAGCTCATTTCAAAGCCGCCCCCAACGGCTATTATTTTGTGTATTTCATTTTTATCGATTACTCCGTTGATTGTTTTATTTAACAATTTAGAAATAAATTCTTTAATACTTTGTGAAAATGGCTCTATGAGCCTATCCATATCCTCAATAGTAACGGACTTTTGGAAGGCAGGATATACAAAGTTAAAATATAGTTTTGTTGTTTTTTTCTTATAATAGTTTTGGAATAATAACCCTTTATTTTGATATGCAAAGACCTCAATTTGGTGGAGAATTTCATCACTAATCCTATGTTGAGTTAGCCCTGTTTCTTCACAATAAAAATTAACAAATAACTTTTTTAATAGTTTATCAAGTTTTCTTCCTCCCAAGGTTGAATCAAATAAATAAGATAATGTCTCCGCATTAACACTCCCTTCATTGGAAGGATTAACCCTAATAAGTCCTCCCCGTATCTGTTCTCCCCCATAATCGATAAATAAAACCTTTTCTTCACTGTTTAGAGAACGCTCAAAATACAAATATCTTAAAATACATTCTCTATAACCCATTAGATTTATTAAGGCCTTACTAAGCCCTGCAATTGAAAAAGCTCTTTCTAATTCTTCCCTAGCACTTTCCGAAAAATAATCCGGTACTGCGGCTATAACCCCTACTATATCTGCATTGGGGTTTAGGTTCTTACACATATCTATTATTTCTTTAATGTATCTACTAAGGAGGTTTGGTATATTCATGGGTTTACCACTAATATTTATAAGTTCCTTAGTTCCTAATTTTGATAAGATATTATGAATTGTGATATCATCAAAATATCCCCTATTAAGTAGGGCATATTCACCATAGACCCATTCCCTATTTTCTGGAATGTATTGCATAACCGTTGGTATGGAGGGATTCCCATAACCACCACTCATATCGATTAATTCTGCCTGCTTCCTATTAACATTCCAAATGGCTATTTTGGTTGCTTTGCTTCCTATATCTATTCCTAGTATGAATTTTGTTTCGTCATTAAAGTCCATTGATGAAATTTGTTTTTTGAATATTTTCCAGCTCATAGCTTCTCATCCTCACCTATTTGCCTGCAACTACATTGGCTTTTAATACGATTTGATTGTTATATTTATATCCCCTGTTCATGGTCTTGATGATTTCACCCTTTTCAAATCCTTCTTTTACTTCAGCCATCAGAACTTCATGTTCTTTCCCATTAAATTTTTCATGGGTCTTAGGGTTTATAAATTCAACTTTAAATTCCTCTAGCAGGTTTTCTAGTTTTAGGGTAAGGGCATCAATATTTTCTACATAAGAAGCTACTACCTCTTCATTTTCATTTCTAAGTCTAGATACCGAATAGTTTATTATTTCTTCATAGGTGCTCATTTCAAAAAACAGATGCTCCCTAAGATACTTTATCATTTTTTTATTAGCTTCATTTTTAATTTTTTCTACTTTTCTTCCTAGCCTTTCCATAAGGGCATCATAGCCCTCTTTGATTTCATTATCTAAAAATGCTCCTTTTTGTGTTAGAACATCCTCTATAGGGGTATCATACTTGCTAATAAATTTATTGTATATTTCTAAGTCGATTTTTTCGTATTCTTTTTCTATCACAATAGGATCCAACTCTTTTTTTACATATTCCTCAAATTGATTGATTGTACTCTGGTATAACTCTAGGCTTTCCCTTAGGCTTTCAATTTTTATAGAAATTGTTTCAGAGATTCCTTCTATTATAGGGGTATACTCAGCTTCTTCCGGTATATCCTTGTATAATTCCTGATTTTTATTAAACTCTAGAAAAAAATCTACTATTCTTTCTCCGGCTTCTTTGTTTATATATAAATTTTCGACTATTTCCTTTAGTAGAGCCCCTGGGTTGAACTTTTCTATATATATCTTTAAAAGTTCCTCCTTCAAGGAGCCCCATTTTTCGGTAAAGTCATTAAAATTATCAATAAACTCTAAGGGCTCTTCGGTTTTGAGCCTAAGCTTCTTTCTTACGGTGATGTCATTAATATACAATCTCATTCCTTGAAACTTCAGGTAGTTTTCAAATCCCTCTTTATCAAGTAATATTATTTTGTTAGGCTCTTTTTCTGCCTCTTTAAAGAAATCCTCTAACTCTTCGATTTCTTTTCCTAAATGCTGATAGGCCTCCCTTATGGTATGTAGAATTTCTTGGATTATTTGCTGTTCACTACTTTCGTACTGCTCTATTTTCATTTCTTCTTCCAAGGCATTCACTTGAATCTTAATAATTGCCTCCACATTATCTTTTTCTTGTTTTATGGATTCATAGTAAAAATTGGCAGCCTTTCTTAAATGAAAATCGTTAAGCCTTTTTATACCCTTCTCTGACCTTTTTGTATAACATTTATAAAGAGGTTCACTCATTTCTTCAATCAATAAGAGATATAATTCTCTTATGAATTCTAGTTGTGAATCTTCACCTTTATAGATGTCCATTAATCTATTTCTTGAATTTATTAAAGTTGGGCCTATTTTATAATTAAGCCATAGCTTTTCCAGTTCATCTAACTGATTTAAGATATTTATCTTTTGTTCTGTAACAAATTTATCCTTTTCTATTTTAATTGGATTGATATTAGCCTTAGGGTCGGCTATTCCCTGATTTGCCAGCTGGCTTTCTTTAAATTGCTTAAGCTGCGACAAAAGTACGGTGCATATTCCAATCAATATTTCTTTTGCTTTTCCCGTTTTTATGTTTTCCTCATTATCATAAAATAAGTAGATTGTCCTTTGATAATGATGCATTAAGTGATCAAAGTATTCAAATATCCGCTCATCATATTTGGATAATTTATTTTCCTCAGTAAGATGATTAAGTATTCTAAGCATTACCTTCATTTTGATATGAAAAAAACATCCCTTTATACTTTGTTCAGTAAATTCATCGAAAGCCTGAAGGGTTTTTCTCCAGGCTTCGATTAATTCCTTTGACTTTAGCAAAATAGGGGGATACTCCTTAAACATATAAATCCTCCTCTTACTATCATGACTTTAGTATAAGTCGTCTACAGATAGCTCCGTCTCTACTCCACTAGTACTCATGCTTTTAGCCATTACCTTAAGCATATTGTCCTGTCCTATATGAAAGATTACTTTTACCTTTTCTTCTCCCTTTGCCTTAGACGGGATACCCCTTAGGCTCGTTCCTGCAAGGCGTTTCATACCATCTTCCATTACATAGGAAGCTTTCTTTTCTTCACTAGAGGGTCTCATGTTTTCATAAACAACTATTGCCATACTGGTTACATTGTCAAAATTAGTAACCAAAAGTTCCGCCGCCTCTATAGTAAGACCCTCCTCAGGAATATCTACACCACTTTTTACAATCTCCATAAATCTTCTACCTGATATTTCGAGCCCTAAAGGGTGAATGGTCTTTTCTTGAACAATAGGTCCCTTTACCGTAGGCATCATAATCATATTGCAGTAATGGGCTGCCCCTTGAGAAATACTTAGGGCGGGACTAATTTTTGATTTAAAGGGTTCTTTTCCAAACTTTTCTTTTATTTTCTCCCTTATTCTAGGAATCGCAGAGGAACCTCCCACTAAGAATGTTTCATCAATATCTCTAGCTTCTAAGGAGGCAGCTCTTAGACATTCATCAATACACTCAATACTTCTTTCTATTAAGTCTTCTACCGATTTCCCTTCTAGTTTACTAAATACTTCATCGGAATCCCCTAACTGGTTGATTCTTTTATGGTTTAAAAAGGCATCCTTTGTAATTTCCATATTGATATTAATAATTTTAGGTTCCTGGATAAATGGAGCTAAAACAACTTTGGTGGATTTAGCCGATGAAAGTCTTTCCTTAGCTTGGTTAGCTACTTGGGCAAGGCGAACTAAAGCTGTTGTTTTTTGCCGTTTTGATGCACCATCATCAGCGTTTAAATCAAATAGATTAATTTCCTCATTAGTCATTTTTTTAAATTCTTCATAAACCATATCTATTATTATTTTATCTACGTCATTTCCACCTAGATAATTGTCACCAAAGGTACTTAGTATAGATATAGAGGGTTCATCGGTATCTGTCATCCTTATATCCAGAACACAAGCATCAAAGGTTCCGCCCCCAAAATCATAAACCAATACCTTTTTATTTTTTCTTTCGTTGACTGCATATGAAATTGCTGCAGCTGCCGGTTCTAATCTAAGGTATATGTTATCTTCATCAAAACCTGCTAGTTTTGCGGCTTCTTTTGTCATTTTCTTTTGTTTATCCGTTGAATTGGCAGGAACGGTTATTACGCAGCCTGAGAATTCTCCTGCTATATTTAGTTCCTCTTGAGCATATTCATCAGCTTTTTGCTTAAGATACCCTAATATCTCCCCAGTCACCTGCTCGGGAGTAAATTCATACTCTTTATCATCTACCACTATTTTTACTTTTTCTTCACTTCCTAGAAGGCGCTTTATCGATAAAACTGTACTTTGCGGATAAATTATAGCTGCTTCTTTTGCCTGTATCCCAAAAATCCTAGATAGTTTATCAGGATCATCGGGATCCGTTTCGAATTGTACCGCCGTTGGGAAAACATTGCTTCCATCAATGGGTATGGTTTGTACTTGTCCTTCTTTAAAGTCATACACACTTACTACTGAGTTTGTTGTTCCAAAGTCGATTCCTAAAAACAATCCTCTTTCTACATCTAATCCTAGTGTTCCCACAAGCAATTCCTCCTTTTATAATAACCACCCTACATTATTCTTTTGGTTCTCGCAAATCATTTCATCAAGTATTGACTCAACCTTATCAAATTCTAAATCATGGCTATAAATACTCGCATTGTTTAATTTTTCGTAAACCTCTTTTGGATTGCCCCTTAGTTTTTTGCAGTTATGGTTATACATTTTGACTTCCGTAAGGATAATATTGTCTTCCTTATCGATTTCTTCAATATAGTATTCCATACTTTCATTAAAAAACAAAGAAACACAAATTCCATATAAGCCAAAAGCTATAGGATACATTTTCTTTTTATTCAAGGGAAAACCTTGAATTTTATAACAAAAATAGACTTCCTTCCCCTTCTTAGTATAATGGGTAAAGGGGGTATTCTGTTCTACATACGAAAAATACGGAAATTTGTCTTGTTTTTCTTTAATAATTGGAAAAATAAATTGATTTCTTTTCATCCATTTAAAAATGGGTAGTATTGTTTCATTTTTTATTTCTATATTCATTGGGATATTTGCGTAAATATGAATAAGAGATGATCCTAATAGCATATCTTGAGTAAGTTCAAAGTTTTTTTCTAGTTTTTCTAGGGTTTTTGGTGTAACCATCTTCCCATTTATCAAAATTTCATAGCTGCAATATAGGATAAAGTCATTTGCCATGGTGGGTTCTTTTTCATATATGTTTTGAAAAGCTTCTTCTAGTTCTTCATTCAAATCTCTAATCCAAATCCCCTTTTGCAATATTTTTTTATCTATATCGTAGGTTGGCTTTTCTAGGAGTTTTATCATATGCCTTAAGGCATACCATTCTCCCATACTTCCTTTATAATTCTTAAGAACATAATCTAAAATAACTTCATCGTATTTTCTTTCTAAAATAAGATTATATGCAATCCCTGCAATATATGAATTCTCTATGTTTAACTCTATTCCCTTTTTTACTAGTTTAAACTTTGTATCATCCCCTAATGAATCCGAGCCTTGCGCCCAAAATATTGCCTTAGTTACATCTCCCCCTTCTATTAACGCATTTATTCCGTATTCTATCTGATACGGGTATAAATCCTGTAAATCTAGAGGTTTAAAGTATGGGAATGCCTTTTCTTGTTCTTTATTAAAACTATAAAGTGTTCCTAAGGAAGCTGATATTTTTTTCCTGAAGGTATCGGACAATGCGCTATTTTCTAAGCATTCCCCCATTATCCTTACAGCCTTTATCAAAGATAGATTTCCCATGTTTTTTGGCATTTCATTTATAAAGTATTTAGTAAGTCTAATTAGAAGGCTTGCACTCCTATAGCCTTCATCATAATACTTTAATAATAAATCTACGGGCACATCTTTAACTAATTTATTCACCCGTATTAAGTCTTTAGGATAAATGCCCTTCTGCCTCTGACCTATACAAAGAATAGTCAGCTCATCTTTTTCATGGGCAACTGCTTCTATATAAAGTATCTTTTTATCGACTATATATGTAGCCGTTGTTTCTTTTTCGCTTTCGATAACCCATATATATTTAATTAAGGGAGATTCTACATAGACTTCATATGTAAAAAGCTGCTCAAATATTGCTTTTTTAAATAAGTTATCGTTTTCGTTTTTCTCTAGTAATCGCATATATATATCAATATAGTATTTTCCTTGTTTGTTTGCTCTTAAGGCATTTTCCCCAAAGGCAAGAATCTTATTGTAATGAATTTGAAAAAGCATCCTATGCTGCTCATCCTTGCATAAGATTGAGTATATATAGGCAGTTAGAGATTCATTAAATTGCTCCTTAAGCATTGCTGATTGTAAAATTGATGTAGGAATTTTTACCATATCTAGCTTATGAGCTGTTTCTATATATGCCAAATGAACTCCCTTAACATAAAATTTTAAATCTATTATTGCCTCAAATACCTTAAAGGCTTCCTTATCCCTCTTATTTTCTTTTATATAGGTTGCACATAATAGTACCAAGGCCTCGCTAATACCCCATCTATTATACATTTTTTCTATATAGTCCTTGGGAATATTGAGGCTTTCTTGATTTTGATTTGCCCAGCTTATAAATAACTTTGCATTTTCCTTATCCAAAACCTCATATTTTATTGCCCATATAAAAACAGCCCTGACCATATCCTTCATATTATAAAAATAAGTGAAATCAAGACAAAGCAACCGGTATACCTCTGAATATAAAAACGGGCTCCTTAAACCATTTAGAAAAGCCTTGTCATAATAATAGGCTTGGGTTTTTTCTTCATTAAAAAATTCTCTTTCTATCATGGCTTTTATAAAAAATAATATTCCGCTATTTTCTTCTTCTAAGCAATCATCAAATATCTTAAGAGACCTTTGTACAAACATATGTCTACCTTTATAATAATCTATCAATGCCTTAAAATAATATAGGATTGCCAAAATGGTTTTGTCGGTATCATGGTAATATTTTTTGTATTTGAGTAAAGCCTTAAGGGACTTATATGCCTCATCATATCTTTCTAGTTTTATTTTTAACCAAATAAGACTTAAAGCAATCCTTATCTCTATTGGATTTTGTCTATTAAGTTCAGATACCAATAGTATCGAATCGTTATATTTCCCCATAAGTCCATAGCTTACTGCATTAAATAGTCTTACACGATAGGCGATACGATTTTGATTGGATTTGTCTTCCCACTTATCCATTAATGTCTGCATATATCCATTCATTTTCATCCCCCTAAACCAATCCTATCAACTTTCAATACCAAACTATCTTTTATTCTATATTT
The DNA here is from genome assembly GCA_012519205.1 of Candidatus Epulonipiscium sp. NCBI lineage: Bacteria > Bacillati > Bacillota > Clostridia > Lachnospirales > Lachnospiraceae > Candidatus Epulonipiscium > Candidatus Epulonipiscium sp. Next base: position 24,557 of record JAAYQR010000028.1, read on the forward strand.
TTTATTGCTAACCATAAGCTCGATTATCGTTTCGCAATAAGGTTCCTTGTTCATCCCCCATTTATCCCAACCCGTTAAGCGAACTCTAAATGGAATTTCTGCCTTTTTTGATATAAGATATTTTTTAGCCTCAAAACCAATCCAGGAATCCTTAGGAAAGATATGAACCATGGCATCTTTCCCGGTTTCGTTTTCAATTATTAGCACTCCCACATCATCTTGTTTATAGGATTTTTTAGAAAGACTTATATTAAAAACTTGCTTTTGTGTTACTATAACCTTATATGTGCTTTCCATATCCTCATGATGAATCTTGATATATCCAAAGTTAATTTTGTTTTTAATTTTATTGGGTATAATTTCATACTCAATAATAAGTTTATTTTCTTTAAAATCCTGGGCTGTAAATATGGACTTAGATAGTTTTATCCAAGACTCATTGGTTTCTAGTTCTATATCAATCAAACCCCATCCTTTTTTGTGCAGTATTATCCCTTTTTTGTTTGGCCTCTTATCCTTAGGAGATAGTTCTACTTTCCTTATATCGTCCTCTATCCATATGGTTGGGGGTTGCTTATTGTTTGTTAATCTTAAAAAATATTCCAATGCCCAGTCCTTTTGTGAAATTATAATAATTTGGTTATATATTTTTACATATTCTAAGTTCTGACTTTGATAAAGCCAAGACAAAAATCCCGGTGAACAGAATATTTCATTTGCCCGTTCCCAATTATTTTTTGCAAACTCTGTGAATTCCTCTAGGCTGGATACGCTATTGGTTTCATCAATAATTAACATTGGTTTTTTTATTCCGATATGGTTAGAAATCTCCTGTTCTCCTCCATTTGATTCTATTATCCAAGTATCTTCATATGTATTACCCCAAAACATATTTTTACTATCAATACGATATATGATAACCTGCACATTATCCTTCCATTCTGCAGAATTAAAATTTTCAGGTGTAAACTCTGCATATCCTTTTTTAGAAAAAACTTTACCCTTTAAGGGAGTTCCCCCTTTGTTTTCTACTCTAAATGCCCCTGTATATATGGATTGTGATGCAATTGTTATTCTTAGATTATTAATAGGTACAAAAAGTATCGGAGGGGTTTTACTATAATCTTCCCTATTAACTTGATAAGAAGTATTTTCCAATGTCATCCTCCTTTACTTTAAGGTATTATTAATTATTATATATCAATCTACTTTAATTTTCCAATATATTATGAATACATTAATCTTTACTGATATCTTTTACTTATTCATAAGGATTAATTGACTTCTAGTTGCTTATGTCCTCTTTTGGTGTATAATATATAAAAATCCACTCATAAATGTAATTTTTTAATTTATGCCTAAGGGCAGAACGGAGGACAACATGGAAAAATCTAAACATTACCTACACGGGGGAGATCTTGAAGCTATAGAAAAGCTATATAAAATTCCAAGAGATAAACTTATTGATTTTAGCTCCAATGTTAACCCTTTAGGAATTTCTCCAAAAGCTAAAGAAGAATTAGCACATAATCTTGATTTGATTTCTACTTATCCAGATAGAGAATATATTAATCTTCGTCAAAAAATCTCTAAATACACGGGAGCTAGTTTTGAGTCTATCATAGTGGGCAATGGCTCAACGGAACTTATTTCCCTATTTATTAAACTAATAAATCCAAAAAAGTCTTTGGTTATAGGTCCCACTTATTCAGAATACGAAAGAGAAATTCTTTTAGGTGGCGGTAAGATAGAGTATTACCCCTTAAAGGAAAAATTGGATTTTGAGATTGATATAGAAAATCTTAAAAACTCTTTATCAGAAGATTTATCTTTACTCGTTATATGTAATCCAAACAATCCCACAAGTTCTGCTATTTCAAATTCTGATTTGGATGTGATAATTAATCATTGTAAGTCAAAAGGCATATATGTTCTAATTGATGAAACTTATATAGAATTTACAGAAAACATGGAAAAACTAGAGTCAATTTCCTTATCAAAATCATATGATAACCTAATTATTCTAAGGGGAATATCCAAATTCTTTTCTTCCCCGGGACTTCGTTTTGGATACGGTATATGCGGAAACAAAGACTTAATTAATAAAATGAATGACTATAAAAATCCATGGACCATAAATATATTAGCTTCCTTTGGTGCAGGAATTATGTTAGAAGATAGGGAGTATATTAAAGCCACAAAAAAAATGATTTGCTCAGAAAGAACTAAAATGTATAATGCCTTAAAATCTTGGAAAAACATTAAGGTATACGAACCCAAAGCTAATTTTATCCTTTTTAAGCTTCTTAGGGGTGATATTAACTCCACAGAGATTTTCGAGAAACTTATTAAGCAAAATATGATTATAAGAGATGCCGCTAGCTTTCCGTTTTTAAATTCTAGGTATATGAGATTTTGTTTTTTACTTCCAGAACAAAACCAACAACTTATAGATTATCTTTACGAACTGATTGAACAGTAAAAGGCTGCCTAATAGGTAGCCTTTTTTGCTTTCTTATTTTCCTGAAATATAATCAATAAACTGGCGAGCCGTCCTTCCAGAGCGGCCATTATGCCACATTTCCCATTGTAGCGCTTTTTTTCGCAATTCTTCCCTTGGGATATCTATTTGATGTTTGGCCGCTAAACCCTCTACTATTTTAAGGTATTCTTCCTGACTTGGGGATATATAAGTAATGCTTATGCCAAACCTATCTGCCAAGGATATCTTTTCTTGAACAGAATCAGAAATATGTATTTCTTCAGTGTTTTGCCTATCATTCCACGTTTCTTTTATCAAATGTCTTCTATTAGATGTAGCATAGATTAAAACATTATCCGGTTTTTTCTCTATACCCCCTTCGATGACAGCTTTCATATGCTTATATTCTATTTCAAATTCTTCGAAGGATAAATCATCCATAAATATTATAAAATATCTATTCCTATTTCTAATAAGGGATATTATTTTATTAAAATCAATAAGTTGATTTTTGTTTAATTCAATTAATCTAAGACCCCTGTGGGCATATTCATTTAAAAGAGCTTTAACAGAAGAAGATTTCCCTGTCCCCCTATCTCCAAATAACAAAACATTATTTGCACTTTTCCCTTCTAGAAAACCTTCTGTGTTTTCCTTTAAAATCTTTTTTTGTTCCTCATAGCCTATTAAATCCTTAAGTCTTATGTTGTCGGGATTTTCTATACCTTTTAATCCGTCTTCCCACCTAAATGCCCTATATTTCCCCATCATACCGCAGCCATTTTCATAATAATACCGTGCCAATTTATTAATGATATCGTCTATGGCGATATTATCTTTTTGGGATGCATTTAAAAATGATAAGGGCTCTATTTTAAGTTTGCTTGCTATTATATCCCAATCTATATGGGCAAATTCACTCAAAATTAACAAATCCCTTTTCACAACCATTTCTATTGCTGTATCCCTTTTATTATTTTCTTTTTCACAGGAAAGACTAAAAATATTTTCATCCTCAATTACTAAATGAATTATATAATTTTTCCACAAAGAATCTCTTAAGTTATATTTAAAACCAAATTCAAGAAGCTGTGAGATAATTTCTGAAAAATCATTTTGTAATTTGGTACCATCCTTGTTTTGCTGTTTCAAATCCGTAATAAGTCTTTGGGTTGCACTTATTAGCTTATCCTCCAAAAGACTTCTATAAATCAATAAATTATTTATCATATTAATTCTCCTTTGATTATAAAATCAGCCTACGACTTAACTGTACAAGGCAGTAAGCCATAGGCATTAGTATCGTTTGTTAAAATTAAATATGTTTAAACCATCGTGATAAGACAAATATTATAAAAGAATGTAGCGGGATAATAACCAACCCTGCAATTATCCTTCCAGGTAAGAATGCCAGAAATCCCTTTTCATAAGTAATTGCAAGCACAAAGGTATTTATTATTAGTGAAATTATAAAATACCCTACGGTTACTACAAATAATATCTTATCAAATGAATATAGGCTATCTTTTGATTTTACGATTATCCCTAATATAATAGGAAGCACTATAAATGCTAGAGCAACTAACCCATATAGTATCAAAATAAAATTCGATATCTCAATATTTTGGGTCATAGGAACATATATTGCCCCTACCGCCATAATAAGGCTAAATATAACATTTATAATATGAAAATTAATCTTGACTTTATGGTTTCTAATTACCCAATAAATTAAACCCGGTAATAATCCTCTCAAAATTGCCCCTACTGTCATCCCAGGGATATAAGGCCCACCCATGGGATTAATGATAAATCCCAAGATATCGCTTACCCCCCCGGTTAATGCTCCAGCAATAGGTCCAAAGAGTATACCACTTATTATAACGGGTATATCCCCAAATCCTATGCGTAGAACCGGGAACCCTGCCAAGGGAATCATATATGAGAAAAATCTAGTCAATATAATGCTAATTCCTGAAAGCAGTCCACAAGAGACCAAAATCTTTGTATCAAAAACTTTTGATTTATTCAAACTCTCCCTCCTTTCTCTAGTATGATATGACATGAGTAACACACCACACTAAAGAAAGGGGTTCTTTAATGCACAGCGGAAGCGATAAAGCACCGCAGCAATGGATTTATAAAATCCATCTCTTTCGTTTAAGAGCAACTTCCCATCTCTTAACACTTAACGCGCCTTATCTACTCTGTCATTCCATAATCATTATATATAATTATACAAAATTCTGCAAGAAATAATAGATAAACAACAGCCATTATTCCATATTTCTCTTTTTTCCAGCTCTATTTAATTTATTCCGTGAGTTGTCATTCTGAGCAGAGCAAAAAATATAGGCCTCAAAATCCTTTACTTCGTTTAGGACGGTAGGGACGGATTTACTGGTTAAATAGGTATTGACATTTCGTCAATAATATGCATATAATAAACCGTTTCATTTGTTTAGCAAATCTAAACAAAAAGTTTAGTTAATCAAAACATACAGGAATAGGGTGTATTTATGAATATCGGTGAAAAAATAAAATTACTAAGGATTACTAATGGCTTAACTCAAGAAGAACTAGCTAACCGTTGCGAACTTACAAAGGGATTTATTTCTCAAGTTGAAAGGGATTTAACATCTCCTTCTATTGCAACCTTAGTTGATATTTTAGAATGCTTGGGAACCAATTTAAAAAACTTTTTCAATGAAGCCGAAGAAGAAAAAATCGTATTTCACAAGGATGATATTTTTATTCAAGAGGACCTTGATAATAAAAACGAAATACATTGGATAATCCCAAATGCACAGAAAAATCATATGGAACCTATTATGCTTGTTATGGAAAAAGGCGGAAGTTCCATACCACATCCACCCCACGAAGGGGAAGAATTCGGGTATGTTTTATCGGGAAATATTTTAATCAATATTGGTAATAACAAGTATAAGGCGAAAAAAGGCGAAACCTTTTGCTTTAAACCTTCTAAATCTCATTTTATTTCCAATACAGGAAATTCAAAGGCAAAAATATTATGGGTATGCACCCCACCTAGTTTCTAACGATATCATTTATAAGGAGGAAATCAATATGGCAAAGAATATAATCGAATTAGTAGATATCTCAAAAACTTATGACTCTACGGAAGTGCTTAAGGGCATTAATCTCTATATCAAAAAAAATGAGTTTTTAACTCTACTAGGTCCTAGTGGGTGTGGCAAAACCACTACCTTAAGAATTATTGGAGGGTTTGAATTTCCTACAAGGGGCAAAATTATTTTTGAAGGAAAAAATATTAATTCCCTTCCTCCTTACAAAAGAAAGGTAAATACTGTCTTTCAAAAATATGCCTTGTTTTCTCATATGAATGTTGAAGAAAACATTGCCTTTGGCCTTAAAATCAAGAAAGTAAATGAAAAAACTATACAAGAAAAAATTCATAAGATATTAAAATTAGTTAACCTTGAAGGATATGAAAAACGCTCCATTGATTCCCTTAGTGGCGGACAACAACAAAGAATTGCCATTGCCAGAGCTTTAGTAAATGAACCAGATGTATTGTTATTGGATGAACCCCTTGGTGCCCTTGACTTAAAACTAAGGCAGGATATGCAAGTGGAACTTAAGAGAATGCAAAAACAGCTGGGCATTACATTTATATATGTAACCCATGACCAAGAAGAAGCCTTAACGATGTCTGATACTATTGTCGTTATGAAAGATGGGATTATTCAACAAATTGGAACCCCGGAAGATATCTATAACGAACCAAAAAATGCCTTTGTTGCAGATTTTATTGGGGAAAGCAATATTATCTCAGGAATAATGAAACAAGATTGCTTGGTCGAATTTAGCAAAACCGCATTCCAGTGTGTGGATAAGGGTTTTGCCCTTAATCAGCCAGTAGATGTGGTTATAAGGCCTGAAGATATAGAGGTAAGCTCTAATGAACAAGGAATGCTTTCTGGTATAGTCCAGTCGACCACCTTCAAGGGAGTCCATTATGAGATGATTATTAAAACGGATTCCTTCGAATGGATGGTTCATAGCACTGCCATGTATCCTCCGAAATCAGCAGTGGGGATTAATATCGCCCCCCACAATATTCATATTATGAAAAAGGTGGTGAACCAATGAAAAAAAATGGCTATCCTATCCTTATATACTCTGGATGGGGATTTTCGTTGTTGTTCCTTTAATTTTAGTCTTTTTTTTCAGTATCACCACTTCTAGTGATGGAACACTCGTATTTTCCTTGGAGCATTACCGACGCTTTATGGAACCTCTTTACCTTAAGGTATTGTTAAAATCTATTTCCCTTGCAGGAGTAAGCACAATAATATGTCTTATTTTAGGTTACCCCGTAGCTCTTATTTTAGCCGGCAGACAAATGAATAAAAAAAGTTTTCTTCTTTTTTTATTCGTTCTGCCTATGTGGATGAATTTCTTACTTAGGACCTACGCCTGGATGACTCTACTCGAAAAGAATGGATTTATTAATACCATATTATCCCTCTTTGGATTGGGTCCATTCCAACTCCTATACAATGATGCCGCCGTTATATTGGGTATGGTTTATAACTTTCTACCCTTTATGGTCCTTCCTATTTATTCGGTATTGAGAAAAATTGATCATAGTATCATCGAGGCAGCTGAGGATTTGGGAGCCAACCAAATTATAATATTTAAAAAAATAATATTTCCCTTAAGTCTACCTGGGGTTTTTTCTGGTATATCTATGGTATTTATGCCTGCCGTCACCACCTTTGTTATTTCAAGACTTCTCGGGGGAGGTCAATATATGCTTATTGGAAATTTAATCGAAAGACAATTCCTTTTAGCCGGGGATTGGAATTTTGGTTCCGCCATATCTATTGTTATGATGATTATTATTTTAATAAGTATGGGTGTTACATCAAAATATGATAAAGAACATGAGGGGGGAGGACTATGGTAAAAAACATAATAAATCGCATCTATTTGTTTATAATATTTGTATTCCTATATGCCCCTATTGCAGTGCTCATTGTTTTTTCTTTTAATGATTCTAAATCAAGGGCCCGCTGGAGTGGTTTTACCCTTAAGTGGTATGAGGGATTATTAAGAAGCCCGGATATAAAAAAGGCCCTTTATTATACTATAATCATTGCTATACTATCTTCTGTTATCTCTACAGTTATTGGTACTATCGCAGCCATAGGGATACACAATATGAAAAAATGGAAAAAAGGATTGGTAATGAATCTTACTTATTTGCCAATACTTAACCCAGATATTGTAACCGGTATATCCCTTATGATTTTATTTATCTTTATTCGCCTAAAATTAGGGTTTTTTTCAATGCTCTTGGCACATATTACATTTAATATACCCTATGTTATTTTGTCTGTAATGCCTAAGCTAAAACAGTTAAATAAACATCTGTATGAGGCGGCTTTAGACCTTGGAGCAACCCCTACCTATGCGTTTTTTAAAGTTATATTGCCTGAAATTATGCCTGGTATTATAACCGGTGCCCTATTGGCCTTTACCCTGTCTTTGGATGATTTTGTAATCAGCTTTTTTAATACCAGTTCAGGGGTAACTAATTTATCTATTACTATTTATTCTATGGCAAGAAAAGGAGTAAATCCAACTATCAATGCATTGTCTACATTAATGTTTCTTACTGTATTGATTTTACTCTTTATTGTTAATAAAAGAACTTCAAAAGATACCCATTGAGGAGGAGATTTTAATGAAAAAACTAGGATTTATTACTTTTTTACTGTTTTCCATAGCCACTGTCCTATCTTCCTGCACAACCAGTGATAGTACAGGTAATAAAACGGTTCTCAATATTTATAACTGGGGAGATTATATCGATGAAGATGTTATAAAAGGATTTGAAAACAAATATGGGATTAAGGTAAACTATGATACCTTTGCTACTAATGAAGATATGTACGTTAAAATTAAATCAGGGGGAAGCAATTATGATGTTATTTTCCCTTCGGACTATATGATAGAAAAAATGATTAACGAAAACCTACTCCAAAAAATAGACTTAAATAATATCTCTAACTATGACTTAATAGACAGCCAATTTAAAAACCTAGATTATGATCCTAACAATGAATATTCCGTTCCCTATATGTGGGGGACTGTAGGAATTCTTTATAATAAGACCATGGTTGATGAGCCGATTGATAGCTGGGATATTCTTTGGGATAAAAAATATGCAAAGCAGATATTTATGCTAGATAGCCAAAGAGATTCCATAGGGGTTGCCCTAAAAAAATTAGGTTTTTCCTTTAACACCAGGGAGGTTAGTGAATTAGAACAAGCAAAACAGGCGCTAATTGAGCAGCGCCCTTTAGTCCTAGCTTATGTAGGGGATGAGGTTAAGGACAAAATGATTGGGGAAGAGGCTGCCTTCGCCGTAGTCTGGTCTGGGGATGCCGTATATTGTAAAAGAGAAAATCCAAATCTTGAATATGTAATCCCCAAGGAAGGTTCAAACTTTTGGTTCGATGCAATGGCTATCCCGTCATCAGCCAAAAATAAAGAAGAAGCCGAAATGTTTATAAATTATTTATGTGAAACCGATATTGCCTTTGCCAATACGAATTATATAGGATATTCTACCCCTCATATAGCAGCAAAGGAAATGCTTGAGGAGGATATCCTATATGATAGGGCTGCTTACCCCCTCGAAGAAGACATAGCACATTGTGAAATTTTCAAAGACTTAGGGGGCTTTGTTAAAGAGTACGATAGAATATGGACTGAAATTATGGCACAATAAAATATATGGCGCAGCAAGACAAGCACCATTAGCTTCCCCCTAGTCATATACTACTAATGGAATTTTTAGTAAAGTGAGGAATTGGAATGTTTATGCGCTATCCAGCAGCGATGGATCGACAATCCACTGGAAAATTAGTAGTAGATGTTTTTACTGCCAGACAGGGACGGCTTGCCCCAGTTAATAATGCAACTGTGGCAATCCGTCAAAGGACTAGGTATACTAGACAAAACCAACCGCTTGAGGTAGTTATCACCAATGAATCAGGAAAAACAGAAACTGTTTCACTTAGTACACCTTCTATTGAACTTACCCAAGAGCCTCCGCAGCAACAGCCTTACTCCACCTATGATGTTGAGATACAAGCCCCAGGGTATGAAACCTTACTAATTGAAGGGGTACAGCTTTTTGCAGATTCAACTGCTATCCAAAACGTAATCCTAGGACCTGAAGGTTCGATGGAAAGACAAGTTAATGAAATCATTATTGAGCCTCATACTCTATGGGGAACCTATCCACCAAAAATCCCCGAAGACCCTATAAAACAAGAACCCCCTCCAACGGGATTTGTTGTGCTAGATCAACCGGTTGTTCCCCAATTTGTAATCGTTCATGATGGGGTTCCCGATAATTCTGTTGCCCCTAACTATACAGTCAGTTTTAAAGATTATATAAAAAATGTTGCATCCAGTGAAATCTTCCCCACATGGCCTGAATCTACTATCCGTGCTAATGTCCTTGCTATTTTATCTTTCACCCTAAACAGGGTATTCACAGAATGGTATAGGGGTAAGGGGTATAATTTTACCATAACTTCTTCCACTGCCTACGATCATGCTTTCTTCTACGGACGAAATATTTATGAATCCGTCTCTCAGATTGTAGATGAAATATTTGTAAATTATATAAAAAGACCAGGATTTCGCCAGCCCCTCCTTACCCAATACTGTGATGGTGTTAAGGTAGAATGCCCCACGTGGATGACACAATGGGGATCTAAGAACTTAGGCGATCAAGGTTTAGATGCTGTAAGTATCCTTAGAAGCTTCTATGGGCAAGATATATCCCTTGACACTGCCCCAAGAGTAGCTGGTATTCCTTCTTCTTATCCCGGCACTAGTCTAACTATAGGTTCTAGCGGACCCTCAGTTAGAACGATACAAGAACAACTTAATGCCATCTCAAATAACTTTCCAGCTATTCCTAAGGTAAGAGCCGATGGGAATTTCGGAGAACAAACAGCAGATTCTGTTAAAAAATTTCAAGAAGTGTTTAATCTAACTCCCGATGGGATTGTGGGGTCGGCTACCTGGTATAAAATCTCTGATATATATGTGGCTGTAACAAGAATTGCAGAACTGGTATAAAAACACTTTCTGTCACCTAAGGTGACAGAAAGTGTTTTTTGTGACTTAAATCATATAAATATGCCATACTATACTCTATAATCTAATAAAATATTATTACTTAGGAGGAATATATATGGATGCAATTACTTTACTTATGGTGGAACATAATAATATAAAAAGGGCATTGGCCGCTATAAGAAAGCTATGCATATCTATCTTAAACGGCAAGGAAGTGGATAGAGAGCTTTTTTATGGTATTATTGATTTTGTGAGAAATTATTCTGATAAACACCATCATAAAAAAGAAGAAGATATACTCTTTAAAAAGATGTCCCAAGAATTAGGAGAAAGAATTGCCAATGGTCCTATTTATGGAATGATAGCTGAACATGATTTAGGGAGATTATTTATGATGAACTTAGAAAATGCCTTAAAAGAGCTAGAAAAGGGTAATTCTGATGCTAAGGTTGATGTCATCGCTAATGCCATTGCTTATACAGACTTGCTTAATAGGCATATCTTCAAAGAAGATACTGCCATATACACCTTTGCCAAGAAACAGCTTTCAAAAGAAGGAATGGAGGAAGTAGAAGAAAAATGCGCTGAAGTAGAAGAAATTGCTAAGGAAGATAACATCCAAAATAAATATCTCAGTTTTCTAGAATACTTAGAGAAATCTTCAGAAAACTTATAACTTTTCTGTTCTGGATAATCATTATTATTTACTTTTTATTATTTTATGATATAATATAAATGTAAATAATTGATTGAGGGAGGATATGTAAATGAAATCATTAAAAGGAACAAAAACAGCAGAAAATTTACTTAAGTCTTTTGCAGGAGAATCCCAAGCTAGAAATCGTTATACATACTACGCATCCATAGCAAGAAAGGAAGGTTATGTCCAAACTTCTAACGTTTTTACAGAAACAGCAGATAATGAAAAAGAACATGCTAAAAGGTTTTTTAAATTCTTAAGTGCAGACAAAGAGCTAAATCAAACAGCGCTTGAAATCACTGCAGGTTTTCCTATAGCCCTTGGTAATACAAAAGAAAATCTCCTTGCGGCTGCTGAGGGAGAAAACGAAGAATGGGCCGATTTGTATCCTGCCTTCGCAGATACAGCTGATGAAGAAGGTTTTAAAGAAATAGCTGCGGTTTTTAGAAAAATAGCTGATGCAGAACAAAGCCATGAAATAAGATTTAAAAAATTAGCGGCTAATATCGAAAATGGTTCGGTTTTTAAAAAGAATGAATCCGTATTCTGGAAATGCAATAACTGCGGATATATCCATGAAGGTACAGAAGCTCCAAATCTTTGCCCAGCATGTGCTCATCCCCAAGCTCATTTCGAAGTATTTGTTGAAACATATTAAATAAAATAATACCCGGCACTGCAGTGCTGGGTATTATTTTATAAGTTCCTAATAAACTGAAATGTATTTAATAAATTTAGTTCTCCATACCCCCAGGATGTATCAGGGTATCTTCTTGATTCCCTCCTTGTTGCTCCTCTTATTAGATATGTTCTTACCTTTCTTGTTGTTAAGGTAGTATCATTTCCTTTTATAATTCCCCACTCTAAAAGAAGGGCTGCTGCCCCAGCAGCAATCGCCGCTGCAATGCTAGTTCCAGTCATTTGCCCATATCCACCCCCAGAAAGAGGCCCCCTTACATTAACTCCCGGGGCAACTAAATCTGGTTTCATTTCGTCATCTCTTGTTCGGCCTCTACCTGATGCACTGTATAAACTGTTATCTATAGGATTGTATGCTCCAACTGTTATTGTTCCCTTCCCACTTCCTGGAACAGTAACAGTAGTTTGCGGTACTGGTTTTAAAAAAACTGTATCTTTATCAATCCAGCCTTCTCTTGGAAGCCATACATTGTATCTTCCATCAACTATAAAATCTCCATGCAGGGTCACAATCCAGTTCCCCGGAGTAGGATCTTCGAATCGTATTCTAGTAAGTTGATCTCCTGTCCTTGGCTCTGGATATATATAATCTACTTTTACTCTGGTTTTTTCTAATATAAATCGTATTTCTTCTTCTTCCCCAAATCTCGCAGGAATCCTTTCAATAAATTCTCCTGTAGGAGATATCATAGAGATAGACATTTTGTCAGGGGCATTATTCCATATATATAAGATAAATCCCCTTTCTCCTTCTCCCACCTTTATTTCTATATCCTCTGTTTGGATGCCATCTAGGCTGCCACTCGTATGATGTAGTGTATTTGCTTCATTGCCTGCACTAGCAATCATTACAACGCCCCTTCTTCCACCTAATTCAGCCATATAAGTTTCTGTAAAAGAAGTACCATCATGCCCTCCTTCGTTACTCCCTATTCCCAAACTAATAACTACAGGCATATTCAAACTTCGTGCCGTCTCCACCACATATTTTAGTGCCATAATTACATCGGTACTTTGATATACTGTGGTTTTAGGAGCTCCTATTAAGTTGTAATCCCTAAGATATTCCTTGGCTGCCTTTAGTTTTACAACTAAAAGATTAGAATCAGGGGCAGCCCCTATAAACCCTTTATCGATTCTATCATATCCTGCTGATACCCCTGCTAAAAATGTTCCATGTCCCACTTCATCCCTATGGGGAACTATTTCCCCTGGATTTTTACTTTGTAATGCATTATTTATTTCCTCTTCAGTGAATTCCGTTCCATAGTCAAAACCTTGTGGTGGATTGCCTTCTAAGGATTGATCCCATATTCTTAAAATCCTAGTCGTATTGTCTTCATATAAAAATGCAGGATGAGCATAATCTATCCCTGAATCGATAACCCCGACTAATATCCCTTGGCCCCTTAACTCACCGTAGGGATAGTTATGAAACATAAGTATATCCGAAGCTTCCAAACTTCCATTGGCATAGTTCCCAAAAAGGAGAGGGATTGTGTACTGAACTATCTCCCTAGTTTCTTCAAAAAATTTTTCTTTTATGTCCCTAGGAATCTGTAAAATAGCATAATTTTCATTGATGATTTCCACATTGGCGGCACCATTTTGTAATGCTGCTTCAACTATATTTTCATTATACTCAACTATGAAATCTAGATATTCATCAGATATAATTGATTGTGGGTCCATGGCAGGAATATTCCCCTGCCTTAAATCTTCCATATTATTATCCAAGATTTGGCCTTTCATTCCTCTTATATCCCCCTGTCTTAACCCCTCAAATGAATTAGCCAAACATAAACTTCCATATCCCCAAGAAGGATTAGGATAATTTAAAAATGGCCATGTTCTCCTAGCACCCTTATATAAGTATGCCTTTAACCTCTCTCCATATAAAAATGGGTCATTTCCCTTAACTATGCCCCATTCCATAAGCAGAGCTGCGGCCCCACTCCCATGGGGGGCTGCCATACTAGTTCCACTTAGCAAATCATATCCGCCTCCAGGGATGGGTGCCATAATATTAATCCCCGGAGCCACCAGTTCTGGTTTAACAAATCTACTTCTTCTCGTATAACCCCTTCCAGAAAAGGGAGCAATTTGATTAGTTGTTCCATTATATGCTCCAACACTTATCATCCGTTCTGCTGTTGAGGGTATTGTTAGGGTATGTTCTAGTTTAGGCTCCACAAATGCAGTTTGTCTACCTATTTCCTCCGTAATAGGAAGCCAAATGCTATATATTCCCTCAACAATACTAACCCCATACAAATTAAGCTGCCAAATACCATTGTCTATAAACTGATTTACAGAAATAAGGGCAATAAATATTTCCTCATCTCCATTTAAAGGAGAAGGTCCCCCAAAATAAGCCATAACTTCTGTACTTCCTATAATAATTCTTTGAACTCCTGCTTTAGGTGAAATTTTATTGGTACTTTCTCCATTGGGTGCTGTTACAGAAAATTCCATAGTATCTGCAAAAGACTTCCATAGGGTCAAAGTAAGACTTGTAAGCCCTTCATCGGCAATAAATTGTATGTTTTTTTCTTCACCTTCTTCTAATAATCCTCCCGTATGGTGACCCGTATCTCCTTCATTTCCTGTTGCCACAACAATGGCACTCTTCCACCTATTTGCCATTTCATCCATATAAGTTTCTACTATTGAGTTACCGTCATGGGGCCCCTCATTGGTTCCAAAACTTATATTAATTGCTATGGGCCTTGCCAGTTCCTCTGCTTTTTCTACTATATATTTAATAGCTCTCATAAGTTCGGTAGTTCTAGGAAAAGACTGAGTCCCTCTTCTTCCTAGCTTTACTATAATGAATTCTGACTCCGGAGCTACCCCCATATATTTTCCATTACTACCTCTCCCATTTCCTCCTGCTATACCTGCTACATGGGTTCCGTGGCCAATCTCATCCTTATGGGGCACCCTAGCTATCCTTTCCATTAAGGTGGAAAGGCTTAGAGCCTCATCGATATCCTTCCTCGTAAACTCAATTCCCCCGCTAAATCCCTGTGGCGGTTCCCCATTTAAGGTTTGATCCCATATATATAAAATACGGCTTTTTCCATCCCCGTTTATAAAATCAGGATGGGCATAATCTATGCCGGAATCAATAATTCCTAGAAGTACCCCTTGTCCTCTTAGATCATTCGGTGGCCTTTGTACGGCTGTAATGCAACTTTCCCTAAGGCTATTATTAAGGTTAATCCCTAATCTTTTAGGTCTTTCAATGTATTCAACCTGGCTATAATCCGATAACTTTGGGATTTTACTTTCCTCTAAGGTTAAAATTCCATATCCTTGGGTTAATATTTCTACTCCTGCCTCTAATTGTCTCCCTACTTCACTTAAATCTCCATGGTATTTTACTATTACCTCCCAAGTATTAGATTCTGCATTAAACCCAGTATTAAAATCCTGTGCCTTTACTCTTTCTTCTTCATCCATATTTAGTAACAACTCTAATCCATTATCTATTTTATTATCAGAAGGCATAACTCACCCCCAAAAAAATATAGAGAACTATGCAAAAGCATACCTCTCTATATATCTATGCGCTCCTATTTAATTAATTCTTTTTTCTAACCAACATAATATATCGGACATTATTTCTTCTTTTTCTGGTTCATGAACCAGCTCATGGTAACAATTTTCATAGAATTTTAATGTCTTATCCTCCGATTGAATCCTGTGGTATACTTCTGTGGTTCTCTCATAAGGGATTACCTTATCACACTTTCCATGAAGGAAAAGACAAGGTAAATCGTAATGTTCTGCATTTTCCTGAGCCCAACTAATTCCTTTGTATAAAAATTCTCTTATTAGACCAATTGTAGAATATCTAAGGTCATAAAAGTCTTTTTTAAACTCCTTTGAGTATTGTATATTTCTAGTGGCTCTCCTTCTGCCTATCCTGTATATTCTTCCCTTTGGTATAGTCTTTCCTAATACATTGCATAACTTTAACGATGCCCCGTACAACCCCCAGGGAGCCCCCAAGGCAGGGCCCGAAAAATTTGTCCCCTAAGTTCTACCTCAGGATATATCAGTCCATATATGAAGGTAATAAGTCCCCCATACTGTGGCCAAAAGTAAAGATTTTACTATTAGGATGATTTCTTTTTACTATTAAAAACAATCGGTTAAAATCAACAGTAAACTTGAAAAAAGATTCTATATGACCTCTTGTCCCCTCGGACCTTCCATGACTTCTATTATCTATTAAGTATACTCCGTAGCCATTTTTAATCAGTAACTCGGAAAGTTCCAAGTAATGGCCTGAGTGTTCACCATAGCCATGACTAATAATTATAATAGCCTTAGGATTATAAGGTACATCTTTCCTGTAAAAGATACGAAGTCCATCTGAACTTCTAAAATATTTATGAATCAAATTCATAAAATTATCTCCTTTATTTGTAAGATGAATCCTGCTTTTGGATTATATTACTATTAAAATAGTGTGTAAATATTAATACAGTGAAATTTCTACCCTAGAATTTATATGAATCTACATCTATATTGCGTTAGGATATTATCTATCATTCTGCTGGCTTCTGACTTTGTCAGACCTTCAATATCTTTGTCTATTTCTATCTTATGGGTTTTAATCAAGCTTATGAGGTATCTTTTCTGTCTTTCTGTAATCATATCCTGTTTTGGTGGATTCCATACCATATCCCTTGCTTTAAATAATGACTCATCTATGTGGAAAAAGTCTCTTTTTAGGCATTTAAACAATTGGAAAGTAGCTTCTGCATCGTGTATCGCCCGATGGGCATTGGTTAAATCTATCCCATAATATTGACAAAGAGGCGCTAAACTCCTACTAGGAAGATGTTTTAGAAATCTTCTGGCTATTGCTAAGGTATCTATAGCTTTTTTTGAAAAGCCATAACCTTCCTTTATACTTTTTGCTTTTATGAATCTGTAATCAAAAGAAACATTATGGCCTAAGACATAATCCCCATCACAAAAGTCTAGGAAGCTTGGCAATGCTTCTTCTATGGTCAATCCATCCTTTACCATATCGTTGGTAATCCCCGTAATCTCTGTAATAAAAGAAGGGATAGATTCCTTAGGATTAAGCATTTGGTGATATTTATCCACTGCTTTTCCGTTTTCAATTTTAATTGCACCTATCTCAATAATGGAATCCAAGACAGGGTTGCATCCTGTAGTTTCTAAGTCAAATACTACCACATTTTTCATATAATCATTAATCATTATAACATCCTTCTAAACTTTTATTTTCAATGCAAACAAGCTTATATAATCATACCATTTTATTTAATGAATATAAATAATATCTATTAAAAATGCCACCCCATGGGGCAGCACTTTTAAAGATTCTCAAGATTATACGGGGTTTCTTGGTATACATAATAATTCAACCAATTAGAAAAAAGTAAATTGGCATGGCTCCTCCATAAAACTATGGGTTCCTTTGAAATATCATTCTTTGGGAAATAATTCTTAGGAATTTGTATGTCTAGGCCTTTTGATAAATCTCTTTCGTATTCCAACTTTAAAGTATTGGCATCATATTCTGAATGTCCTGTAACAAAGATTTGTTTCCCATCTTTAGAAGCAACGATATAAACCCCAGATTCCTCGGATAAGGCTAGAATTTCCAAATCCTCTACCTTTTCAATATCTTCCTTTTTTACTCCCGTATGCCTTGATTGGGGTACATGGAAAATATCATCAAAACCTTGGATAAGTTTTATATTTTTTTTCAAGGTTTGATGAGGAAATATCCCAAACATTTTTTGTGGTAAGGGATACTTAGGAATCCCATAGTGATAATATAATCCCGCTTGGGCTCCCCAGCAAATATGAAAGGTAGAAGTTACATGTTTTTTGGTCCACTCCATAATCTGTTTTAATTCTTCCCAATAGGTAACGTCTTCGAAGGAAAGGTTTTCTATAGGAGCCCCTGTAATAATCATCCCATCAAATTTTTTATTCTTTATCTCATCAAATGTATTATAAAAAGAAACCAAGTATTCCTCAGGAGTATTTTTGGGTATATGACTCTTGGGATGTAATAGGGAAACTTCTACCTGCAATGGGGTGTTTCCCAAAAGTCTTAATAATTGTGTTTCTGTTACTTGCTTTAGTGGCATTAAGTTTAAAATGACAATCTTAAGTTCCCTTATATCTTGTTTAAGAGCTCTATTTTCATCCATAATAAAGATATTTTCATTGGTCAGAATCTGCTTGGCAGGAAGATTATTAGGTATTTTAATCGGCATCTTTTTCCTCTTTTCTACCGTCATTTCGTAATATATATTATATATAAACCTTTGGTCAAATGCAATGTAAAAAACCTCTAAATCCCTTGGATTTAAAGGTTTTAAAATTGCGGAGGCAGGATTTGAACCTACGACCTTCGGGTTATGAGCCCGACGAGCTACCAGACTGCTCCACTCCGCGTCATTTAAAATTCTGCTGACAAAATTCATTTTAGCATACTAGTAATATTATGTCAAGTGTTCTTTTCAAAAAAATGTAAGCCTTAAAGAAAAGGGCAGGTGTGAAAACCTGCCCCTATAGATATTCAATTTTTACTTTACTTCCGCTTAACCCCTGCCGTGCCGGTTCTACAATTAACTTAATGGGTATTCTTGACTTTAGTTCTTCCACATGACTTATGATACCAACACAAAGCTGTTGAGAGTGTAGTTTTTCTAAGGCACCCATTACTATATCCAAAAGATTATTATCCAGCGTACCAAAACCCTCATCTAAGAAAAAGAATTCTAAAGGGGAGGTATTATTTAGCTGTATTTGGGATGAAAGGGCTAGAGCCAGGGATAAAGAAGTAAGGAAGGTTTCCCCCCCAGATAGAGTAGTGGCAGAACGCCTTATGCCTCCATTAAAATCATCCCTCATTATAAAATTACCATCCCCATCTAACTCTAGGGCATACCTACCTCTAGTAATCTCTTTTAAAGTTTTGGATGCCTCTTTGGCAATATATCTTAGTCTATTATAGGCTGCAAATTCTACAAACTTATTCCCCTGTACCAATCTGTATAAATCCTCTAAAAGGCTAAATGTTCTATCCAGTACTGCCTTTTTATCATTTAACTCCACTATTGATTCTAGATTCTGTTTCATAATGTTTAATTTCTCATGGATTACAGCAATATACTTGCTCCTTCTTTCTAAATCAGAAACCTTTTCTCTTTTTTCCACCTTTAAATCTTCCCAAGCCTCTTTTGATATTACGTCTTCTTTTAGCTTTGATTGAATCCTAAAGAGATTATTTTTTATTTCGTCCAGGGCCTTTTCATATTCACTTATCTCTTCCTTTAGAGCTTCCCTTTCCATTTGGGGTAGCCAATGACTATATACCTCATCACAGTCTAAAAGTTTATATTCCTTAAGTAATAAAGTTATTTTATTTTCTTGTTCTTGTTTAAGTTGATTTAAGGTTTGATTATAGGCTTTTAGCTTAATGACCTCCTCCTCTACGCCTTGTATTTCCTTTTTTATTTTTTCAAAGGAGTGGCGCAAGGTTTCTTCTTCTTTTAATATACCTTTAATTTTATTTCTTATCTCTTCCCTATGGCTGTACGGCTCCTTCTTCCCTGATAAATTTATTATCTGTTCATCCCATTTTTCTATCATAGTTGTTTTTTCTATTCCACTTTGTTTTGTTTTTTCGTTTTCCTTAGTGAGTTCCGATATTAATTTGGTAAGTTCATCTTTTTTAATTATTTTGATCTTTATATTTTCCCTTAGCTCCTTTTCTTCTTTTTCTAAGGCAGCTTTTAGTTTATCCCATTCTTTTATTTCATTTATTCTATCTTCTATCTTATTAAGGTTGTATTTGTTTTTTATCTTATTATAATGGGATAATACTTCCTCTAGCTTTACCGCGGTTTTTTGCCACTTCTCTTTAAGTTCCTTGTAATTATCTTTATCATTATTTAGTCTTTCCTTTAGACGGGCTTCTTCTTTTTCTATATTATTAACTTTTTCTTTAGAAATCGATAGGTTTGATTCATTTTCCAAAATACTACTTTCCCATTTTTTAATAGTTTCTTGAAGCAATTTTAGAGATTCTTCCTCTTTTATTAAAATACTTTTTAGGGTATCGATGTTTTTATCCTCTATAATCACATTGATTCTATCTATTTCCGCTTGAGTTTGCAGAACTTCTTTTTTCATCTGCGTATGCTCTAAGGATATTTTATGATATGACGTTTCTATTTCCCTAAGACTATTTTCTAATTTTTTTTCTTCAATCACCATATTATTATATTTTTCTTCATCTAACTCAAATTCCATGGGAATATGGTTCGTCGAACCACATACAGGGCAGCTTTGCCCCTCTTTAAGTTCCCTTGCTAAGATTGCAGCCATGTTTTTTCTTTTTATACCTTCTAACATATCTTTTAATTTTTCTTGTTTTTTCTTTATCTCTCCTAATTCAGCAAACAACTTCTCCTTAAGTCCTTCCCCCTCCTTTACTATAATAAAAGTATCCTTAAGCCTATCTTCTTTTATTGTTTTTTGTCTTATATTTTCATCTAGGTCTCTTATATTAGTTTTTAATTCTTCCAAATACTTATGCTTGCTCAAAATATCATCGTTGCTTCCGGGGCAGTTTTTTCTTAAATTTATTAATCCCTCATTAAGTTTTTGTAAAATGACACTTTCTTCTTCCTTTTCTTTAGATAAGGCATTATATTTCTTTGTTGATTCTAAAATTTGCGAATGGATTTTTTCTAACTTTTCTTCTGTTTCATTATTTTCTTTTTCTAAATTAAAATATTCCCTCTCTAATTCATATCCTTTTTGTATTTCTTCTCTTATATGGGGTTCAATATGTATTTTTTGTTTTGCCCTTTCTATCTCATTGGCTCTTTTTTCTAAGTTCTCGATTTTATTTTTAAGCTCATTTTCTTTGGCTTCATCTTCTTCTATTTCCTTTTTGTTTTCTTTATATACTTCTCTTAGGTTGTCCCTTTCTTTTTTCATAGAAATCTTATCTTCTAACATTTTTAACGCTTGATTAAGATTGGTTTCTTTTTGAAGAAGAATTGGGTGGTTTATATTTTTATTGTTTAAAGCTTCTAAATACTCAGCCTCAATCCTTTCTTTTTCTTTTATAATGTTTTGTAGTGTATCATTTAATGTTTTAAGTGTATTTTCGTTTTCTGATTTTTTCTTCTCAATTTCCCTTAATTCTTCGATTTGGGGCTTGATTATTTCTGCATCTTTTGCCCTGCTTAAGATTTGTTTTTTCTTATTGTATTCATCTTTTTTCCCATTGAGATCTTTTTGTTTGTTTTGGTATATTTCTAGTTCTTGTTGAAGCTCCCATATTCCCTGATATTTTTCATATTTCTTATTAATGATTTCTAATTCACTTTTTAATCTTTCCTCTTCTAGCACAAGTATCTCATAATTTTTCTTTTGTTCTTCATATTCCTCTTTCGTCAAATTACCATATACCTTCAATTGTGATTCTATGTCTAATATCTCCATGCTCTTTTTATTTTTTATAATTTTGATTTTTTCCGTTAAACCTTTTCCATATCTTTTTAACCCAAAAATTCTTTCTAGCATATTACGCCTATCGGCCCCTGTTAATTTTAAAAATTCATTAAATTTTCCCTGAGGCAGTACAACAGAACGGGTAAAATCCTCTGCGCCTAACCCTAGAATTTCATTAATTTTTTGGGTTACATTGTTTATTCCTTCTGCAATAATATCTATGTTTTCTCTATCTATTAATAAAAGTCTTGCACTCCTTGATTTTCTTATGCCCTCTTCCGTCTTTTTAAAATTTCTTTCTACTATATAGATATTAATATTTTCTCCATCTTTAATAGAAAATTCATAAGAAACATTAAGGGTATCTACTTCTGTATTTACAAATTCCTTTGTATTTCTTGGGATTTCACCATATAAAGCTAAGGTTATAGCATCTAATATTGTAGATTTACCACTACCTGTAGGTCCAAAAATCCCGAATAAACCTCTTCCGGTAAGTTTGCAAAAGTCTATTTCCTGTTCTTCTATAAAACTATTTAAACCTTTTATCTTAAGCATCCTGGGCTTCATCTTTTTCCTCCTCCTCATTTATTATGGAAAGAAAGAGCTCCATCATTTCTGCAGAGGGCTGAACTTGTTTTTGGTGGATATAAAATTCCTTAAATAATTCATCTACCTTCTTTTCTTTTATGCTTTTTAATTCTTTTTCCTCTTTTTCCGACTCATAAAATAGTGGAAGAATCTCAACTATATCTTCCTTTGTTTTTTTCATTTCCTTTATTTCAGATTGGAGAAGTATTCTATCCGTTTTGATTTCTAAATACACCCATACGTTTCTTTTGCTATTTTCTTCACATTTTTTAATTGCTTCCTCAATGCTTTCACATCGCCAAACTTCTATGGGCTTATAGTTTTTAAGATATACTTCTTGAATATTTGCTTTTTCACCGACACAGACATCAACTATGTAAAGACTCTTTGAATAAGAAATTTCGCTTTTACTATACTGTAAAGGAGAACCCGAATAACGGGCCTCTACCTCTGTTCCTTTTACTTTTTGGGGTCTATGAAGATGTCCTAGGGCTACATATTGGGCCTTTCGCGGAAGTACACTAGGATCTATTGCTAAACTTCCCCCTAATTGGATGGGACGTTCTGAATCTGTACTCTCGCCGCCTGATATAAAAAAATGCCCTGCCGCAATATTTATTGTATCTTTTCTATATTTAGATGAAAGGTTGTCAAATAATACAGCCATTCTTTCTGAATAACTTCTTTGCATTTCTTCTTCATCCATACTAATACTTATAAGTTCATTTAGTCTCTTTTCACTAGGGTAAGGTATCGTAATAATAACTACTTTTTCCTTGTCTTTTTCAATCTCTACATATCCTTCTCCTGCATCGGTAATTTTATAATAAGGATACTCTCCAACCCTAGCTATACTCTTAGGGGTGCCAAGAAGTATTATCCCCTGCTCATAGGCAAGGGGTCCGGCAGCAGATAATCTTTCTGGATGATCATGATTACCTGCAATAACCAAAACCGGCCTTTTTCCTCCCTTAGATATTTTTTTGAGGGCAAAATAAAAAAGTTTCTCTGCTCTAGCAGGAGGATTGCCGGTATCATATATATCTCCTGATATAATTATCATATCTACATTTTCCCTATCTACTATTTCAATGAGTTCCTCTATAAATAATTCCTGCTCCTCCAGCCTGCTGCACCCTTCTAAGTTTTTTCCTAGATGCCAATCGGAAGTATGAAGTATTCTCATATAATCATCTCCTAGTTACTATTATAGGCTTTCAAGCCATAAAATCTAATCGAACTTACCATAAATTTTATCATATTTTAGTCATTAATTCCAAGCAGTATCCATATGATTTCACACAAGCCCTATTACAATTAATTAGATTAAAAAAACAAGAGAGCTGCTTCATTAAGCGCCCTCCTACTTTTAGTTATATTAAGTTAATAATTTGGTTACTTCCACCCTCATATTTTATTATAATAATATGTTCTTGTTTATTATACTCTACACTCCCCGAGCCTATTTTAATTTTATTTTCTGCAAAAAGGCCGTAAAAAATATCATCGGCGAGGGTTTTAGCACATTCTACCTTTTCTTCCTTAGTTAAAGCTTCAAACTCTATAAAGCCCATATCAAAAAAATTATAAAAGCCCTCTATTTTATAAATGGCCTCCCCTAGCTCATTGCTTATATCTTCATATTCTCTGTTGAACTTAATTCCCATTATATCAATCCTTTTTGTTTTATTTGTTATTTTACTATAATTTTTAATACATCACAACTAAACCTTATTTCTAATCTACAGATATTGCTAGTTTCTAATTATATAGATTTTAAAATGATAAATATTGAGGGTCTTATTATGTCTATAGCACTTTATATAGTATATTTTTGAAAATAAAAAAACGAGATTTCATCTCGTCTTTTATCGTGTGTTTAGATAGCTAGAAAGTATCTCCTTCATTTTATGGGGACGTTCGTTGGTTTCGATTACTATACTATCCCCTAGTACATTTACCTTAAAATTATTAAATCCATTATTCTCAAGATAACCATTTATATCTTCTGGGTCATCTGTCTGGGTCAATAATACTTTTTCTCCTATTTTATCATCATTTACAAAAACTTCATAGGTATCATTTGATACCTTGGTGCCATTGTCTTCGTAGGGAACCGGTATTGCAACCGTAGCCCTTACATTATCCGTAGTTGATATTACAGGGAATATTTCTGCCATGCTCTTCCTCCTTTAAGTACATAAGGATAGTTAGTTATAAATTTGCCAGTTAAATCAAGTTCCTTAGCAAATTCTTTTAATATAGATTCGTAATGGAAATCTATAAATATAGTATGGCATAATAGATATAAAATAATTCGTTGCTATTTTTTAGGTACACCTTCCCAATCTTTTAAGAAACGCTCAACACCCAAATCGGTTAATGGATGTTTTGTCATTTGTTCAATAACGTTATAAGGGATAGTTGCAATATGTGCGCCTATTCTTGCTGCTTGAATTACATGAATTGGGTTTCTGATGCTTGCTGCAATGATTTCTGTGTGAATATCATGAATGCTAAATATTTCTACTATCTCTTCTATTAAATTCATACCTTCATTACCGATATCATCTAATCTCCCTAAAAATGGGCTTACATAAGTTGCCCCTGCTCTTGCTGCAAGCAAAGCCTGGGTTGCCGAAAAAATAAGAGTAACATTGGTTTTAATGTTTTCTTCAGTAAGAATCTTAACAGCTTTTAATCCTTCTATAGTCATAGGAATTTTGATAATAATGTTTTTATGAATCTTTACTAATTCTCTTGCTTCCTTTATCATTTCATCTGCTTTTAAACTTATAACCTCTGCACTAATAGGACCATCAACAATCGTTGTTATTTCTTTTACAACTTCAACAAAATCCCTACCTTCTTTTGCAATTAAAGAAGGGTTTGTTGTCACCCCACAGATAACTCCCATATCATTGGCTTTTTTGATATCTTCTACATTTGCGGTATCAATAAATATTTTCATCTCAATTCTCCTTATCTTATAAATTAATTTTGCCCATAGTAGGCATTTTTACCATGCTTACGTAAAAAATGCTTATCCAATAAAACTTGATCCATATTTCCTTTATCAGGGGAAATCACCATGCTATGATATGTCATTTTTGCAACTTCTTCCATAACCACAGAATTATGAACAGCATTCATAGAATCTGTTCCCCATGTAAAAGGCCCATGGCTATGAACCAACACTCCTGGTATCTCCATAGGATTCATGTTTTTAAATGTTTCTACTATTACGTTGCCTGTTTCTTTTTCGTATGCACCTTCTATTTCTTTTGATGTCATTTTTCTTGTACAGGGAATCTCACCATAAAAATAGTCTCCATGGGTAGTGCCCATAGGCGGAATGCCTCTTCCTGCCTGTGCCCATGCCGTTGCCCAAGAAGAATGAGTATGAACTACCCCGCCAATTTCTTTAAATTTATTGTATAATACTAAATGGGTAGCTGTATCAGAGGATGGATTAAGGTTTCCTTCTATAATCTTTCCTTCCAAGTCCAGTACAATCAACTTGGCTTCTGTCAGTTCATCATATTGTATCCCGCTGGGCTTAATAACTACTAAACCTTTTTCCCTATCAATTCCGCTTACATTCCCCCAAGTAAAAATAACAAGCCCATACCTTACCAAGGCTAAATTAGCTTCTAATACGGATTTTTTTAAAGCCTCTAACATATTATCACCTTCTTAGTAGGTTTTATTATCTTTGTGTATTACAGCCCCATTATACTTGTACGCACAAGTATTGTCAATTATATTTGTTTAACCGAATTCCTTATCATTAACTTAGGTTCAATCCTATCTTGCATGATATTCTGATTACCTTTTAACTGGGATATGAGGTTGGACGCTGCCTTTCTCCCTAATACTTCTTTTGGATGCGCTACAGTTGTCAATTTTATTTCGCCTTGCTGTGCCAGTTCAGAATTATCAAAACCTACTATGGAGTAATCCTTAGGAACATCTAGTCCCTGGCTTTTAAATAGCTTAATTATTTCCATAGCAATCAAATCATTATAGCAAATAATCCCCGTATATTTTTTTTCTTTATTTATAGATTGATTAAAGTACCTATAATCTGAGAATAATATATCCCTATCTTGGGATGAATACCATATCACAGCATCTTCATTTATATCTATATCTCTTTCTCTATGTGCCCTAACAAATCCTTGGAAACGGGCATGTCCCTGCATATCATCGCTTTTAAAGATACCTACAATATTTCTATGTCCCTTATCCATCAAATGTTTTGTTGCTAGATATCCGCCTAGGATATCGTCCTCTATTACATAAGATGAATTAATCTGATTATAATAAGCATGTATAAATACAATAGGAATATTTTTGGCTTTAAA
Source organism: Candidatus Epulonipiscium sp. (assembly GCA_012519205.1). Lineage (NCBI taxonomy): Bacteria > Bacillati > Bacillota > Clostridia > Lachnospirales > Lachnospiraceae > Candidatus Epulonipiscium > Candidatus Epulonipiscium sp. The sequence goes on from JAAYQR010000028.1 coordinate 51,078, forward strand.
CTTTTTATAAATATCTAAATTAGGATTTGGCAAAATGCTTTTTGTAGGTTCTATAATAAGTCCCTCTAAGTCATTGCTCAACATATTAAGGAGGCAGTCTCTTTCCTTTTGAAACTCATTGTTAGTATGCCCAAGTAAAATAGTATAACCTTCTTTACTAAGTATTTCATCAATTCCATAAATGATACTAGGGAAAATATAGTCTTTTAGATATGTGGTCACGACTCCTATTAATTTTGTCTTCTTCTTTTTCATTCCATCGGTACTGGCAACAAAGGTGCCTTTGCCTTGTATCTGATAAAGCCATCCTTCATTAATAAGTTCTCCTATGGCTTTCCTGACAGTATGCCGGCTTATTTGAAATTTATTAGCCAGTTCATGTTCTGAAAATAGTTTATCACCGTTTTTAAGTTCTCCATCTGCTATATATTTTTTAATAAATTCTTTGACTTTTATATATTTAGGTTCACCATTTAGATTCATAATCCACCTCTTCACATTGTATGCACAAGATGATTGTATCACATATTTATATCCTTGTGAATATCTTATACATTCTTCATGAATTACCTAAAACTATATTGAAAAATAGACAAAAACAGTGTAAAATCTAAGTATCTACTTGTATGTACAAGTATAGTGCTTTAGCATAATACTATAGGATAATAAAAATAAACCCAAATCAAAGGAGAAGGACTATGTTAAACTTAAAATCTTTGGAAATCTGGTTTGTAACAGGAAGTCAACATTTATACGGACTCGAAACCCTCAGGCAAGTAGAAGAGCATTCCCACAAAATAGTAGAAGGTCTGGATAAGGATTCATCCATCCCCTGTAAGGTTGTATTTAAGCCTATCCTAACTACCTCCAATGCTATCCGTAAACTTTGCCAAGAAGCCAACCTAGATGGAAAATGCGTCGGTATTATTACATGGATGCATACATTTTCTCCAGCTAAAATGTGGATTGCCGGCCTTTCTGAACTTAAAAAACCCCTGTTCCATCTTCATACTCAATTTAACAGGGATATTCCATGGAATAGTATTGATATGGATTTTATGAATCTTAATCAATCTGCCCATGGGGATAGAGAATATGGCTTTATCGGTGCCAGATTAAAAATTGCCCGTAAAATTATCGTAGGTTATTGGGAAGACCCTAAGACTAAAAATCGTATAGGAGCATGGATGCGCTCTGCTGTTGCCTTTACCGAAGGCCACAAACTTAAGGTAGCCCGTTTTGGTGATAATATGCGTAATGTTGCTGTTACCGAAGGAGATAAGGTAGAAGCTCAAATAAAATTTGGCTGGGCAGTTGATGCTTATGGCATAGGCGACCTCGTAGAATATATTGATGCCGTAACTAATGTACAAATCAATGAACTAATGGACGAATACAAAAAACTCTACGATATAGATACTAAAGCTAATATAGACTCCATAAAAGAACAAGCTCGTATCGAAATAGGTATAAAAAACTTTTTAGTTAAAGGAAATTACGGTGCCTTTACTACTAATTTCGAAAATCTATATGGTATGAAACAACTTCCGGGACTTGCAGTACAACACCTAATGGCACAAGGTTATGGTTTCGGTGGTGAAGGTGACTGGAAGACAGCCGCTATGGTCCATATTATGAAAATGATGGCATCGGGGCTTAAGGGTGGAACTTCCTTCATGGAAGACTATACCTATCATCTCGAACCAGATAATGAAATGATATTAGGAGCCCATATGTTAGAAGTATGTCCTAGTATATCGGCAACAAAGCCAAGGATTGAAGTTCACCCCTTAGGTATCGGTGGAAAAGCTGACCCTGCCCGTTTAGTATTTGACGGTAAATGTGGCCCTGCCATCGCCGCTTCTTTAGTGGAAATGGGTGGCCGTTATCGTCTTATTATCAATGCTGTAAATGCCATCCAACCTACACAGCCAATGCCTAATCTTCCTGTAGCAGGAGTGCTTTGGAAGCCCCAACCATCCCTTAGTGAAGCTGCAGAAGCTTGGATACTTGCCGGGGGCGCTCACCATACTTCCTTCTCCTATGATATTACGGCAGAACAAATGATGGATTGGGCGGAAATGGCACAAATTGAATGTGTACTCATTGACAATAGTACAGATCTTCTTAGATTTAGAAATGAACTAAGATGGAATGATATGGCTTGGAGAAGATAAGATTATAAAAAACATTATGGAGGATTAGTGTATGAATCTGAAAATGCATGATGTTAAAAACTCTATTATTAACGGAAAAACTGCATTGGGAATTGAACTGGGTTCAACTAGAATCAAAGCTGTCCTTGTTGGTGAGGATAATTCACCAATTGCTTCTGGCAGCCACGACTGGGAAAATAGCTATATTAACAACATGTGGACTTACAGCGTAGAAGAAATTTGGAAGGGGGTGCAAGATAGCTTCCGAAAGATGGCTTATGATGTTAAACAACAGTATGGTATTACTCTCCAAAAAATAGGGGCTATTGGTTTTAGTGCAATGATGCATGGCTATCTGGCCTTTGATAAGGATGAGAACCTCTTGGTGCCATTTCGCACATGGCGTAACAACATTACTGAAGAAGCATCCAAATCCTTAACAAAGCTATTTAACTATAATATCCCCCAACGATGGAGTATCGCCCACCTTTATCAAGCTATCTTAAATGCAGAAGAACATATAACTGATATAAACTTCCTAACAACCCTAGCAGGATATGTTCACTGGAAATTGACAGGTCAAAAAGTGCTTGGAATTGGAGAGGCTTCAGGGGTTTTTCCAATCGATTTAAATTCTAAGCGTTATGATAAAAACATGACTAATCAGTTTAACAAATTGATTGATTCTTATAATCTTCCATGGAAGCTTGAAGATATCCTTCCTAAGGTATTGCTAGCCGGTGAAAATGCCGGTATCCTTACAGAAGAAGGAGCAAGGCTTTTAGACATTTCTGGAAACCTTCAGGCAGGCATTCCCCTTTGTCCTCCTGAGGGAGATGCAGGAACAGGTATGGTTGCAACCAATAGCATTGCAAAACGTACTGGGAATGTTTCCGCGGGAACATCAGTATTTGCGATGATTGTCCTAGAAAAGGAGTTGTCCAAGGTGCATCCTGAAATAGACCTAGTTACAACCCCTGTGGGTAACTTGGTGGCTATGGCTCATTCCAACAATTGTTCCTCAGATCTTAATGCATGGGTAGGATTATTTGCGGAATTTGCAAAGTCAATGGGCATAGAACCAAATATGGATAAGATATTTGGTTCTCTATACAATATGGCACTAAAAGGCGACCCAGATTGTGGCGGCTTATTAGCTTATGGTTATCTCTCCGGAGAACATATGACAGGCTTTGAAGAAGGCCGTCCATTATTTGTCCGTTCCTCTGATAGCAAATTCAATCTGGCTAACTTTATGAGAGTTAATTTATTTACGGCTTTGGGAGCTCTTAAGATTGGTCTTGATATTCTTCTTAAAGAAGAAGGGATTAAATTAGATAAAATCTTAGGCCATGGGGGTTTATTCAAAACAAAAAGAGTAGGACAAAAAATCATGGCCGGTGCCATTAATGTACCTGTAACCGTTATGGAAACCGCTGGTGAAGGCGGTGCATGGGGGATAGCTCTACTGGCGTCCTATATGATTAATAAAAATGGTGGCGAAACCTTAGAAGTTTATCTTAGCACTAAAGTATTCGCAGGAAAAGGAGTCCATACCATGACCCCTGATTCTAAGGATGTGGAAGGCTTTGAAAAATTTATGGACCGTTATGTTAAAGGACTTGCTATTGAGCGGGCTGCTATAAAATATCTTAAATAATTAAGACATAAGGACATGGGATGGTTTAGTTATTAGGTGGCACTGGGAGGTATAAGGATGAAAGTTGTAATAGCAATTGATTCACTAAAAGGAAGCCTTACTTCCATGGAGGCGGGAAATGCAATCAAAGAGGGAATATTAAGAGTGTCTAATGCTAATATTATTGTAAAACCTTTAGCTGATGGAGGAGAAGGAACTGTCGATACTCTTATAGAGGGCTTAGGATGCAAGAAAATTTATGTAGATGTAACCGGACCCTTAAATCAAAGAGTAACCGCTTATTATGGATATCAGGAAAAAAGTAACACAGCTATTATTGAAATGGCTTCTGCCTCTGGAATAACCCTAATAAAGCCAGATGAAAGAAACCCCATGATTGCTACTACTTATGGGGTAGGTGAAATGATTAAACATGCGGCAAAAAATGGCTGTCGGCATTTCATTGTGGCTATAGGGGGCAGTGCTACTAATGATGGTGGCATTGGAATGCTACAGGCTCTTGGCTATGAATTTTTTGGCATTGATAATAAAGCTGTAGGGCAAGGCGGACAAGCCCTAGAAAAAATTAAATCAATTTCGGATAATAATAAGTTGGATTTACTTAAGGAATGTAGTTTTAAAGTGGCATGTGATGTGACTAACCCCCTTTGTGGCATCAATGGGGCTACTTATATATACGGCCCCCAAAAAGGGGTTACCGATGATATTAAGGATTCGCTAGATGCCGGTATGAAAAACTATGCAAAGATTACCAAATCTTTTAATGGTACTGATTATAAAAACTTTCCCGGTGCTGGTGCTGCAGGTGGCCTAGGATTTGCATTTTTAAGCTTTTTGAATGCTGAGTTAGAACTCGGAATTGAACTGATATTAAATGCGGTTCAGCTAGAAAAAGATATCCTTGATGCTGACTATGTAATAACAGGTGAAGGAAAACTCGATTATCAAACTTCAATGGGTAAAGCCCCTATCGGAGTGGCTAAACTAGCTAAAAAACATGGAGTAAAGGTTATTGCCCTAACAGGAAGTATAGGTAAAGACGCATCTAAATGCAATGAGGCAGGAATAGATGCTTATTTTTCTATCATCAATTCAATTATAAGCTTAGAGTATGCTATGGATAAAAAAATTGCTATAAAAAATATGACTGAAACCGCTGAGCAGGTCTTTCGTCTTATCTCATCCGTCTAAATCCCCTCTTTGTTATAGATATTAAAAAAGATACTAGCACGCTAGTATCTTTTTTAATTATGATTTAGATTTTCCCCTCTTAAATCCATTGTATCATTTTTTTCCCCTTTTGGAATTCTTCCTTCTGATTCTAGTCTGATTTTTTCTACTTTTTGCAAGTGACTAAAGTAAATATTAGTGACAGAAATAATTGTAATACATATGGCAATAACTATCCCCAAAATAACCTCTGGCATTACTGATTTTCCTCCTTAGATTAATATTTATAAATACTATAATCTATTATACGAGGAAAACAACCCAAAGTCTGCTATCTTTTATAATAATTAATTTACTAATATCAATTTATGATTCTCATCTAATTTTCTCATTTCCTTCCAAATAAATAATCCCGTAATTACTGTAGATAAACCATCTGCTATAGGTCCTGCCATCCAAACACCTGATAACTCAAATGCCATGGGGAGAAGCAATAACAAAGGAATTAATAAAATTACCTGTCGCAGCAAACTTAATACTATAGATATTTTTGCTTTTCCTACTGCTTGGAAATAGTTTGAGCTTACAATTTGAAAACCTATTAAAGGCATCATGCTTAAGAATATACGAATGCCACTACTACCTATTCGAATTAGTTCTGGTGAATCGTTAAAAATCCGAATAACAGCTTCTGGATATACTTCCACTACAATAAAACCTAAGGTAGAGATAACTGTAGCCGCTACAACTGCCAGTTTTAATGCCTGTTTTACCCTATCGTATTGTTTTGCCCCATAATTGTATCCGATTATAGGTTGTACTCCTTGATTAATACCAAAAATAGGCATAAAGAATATCATAGCTACGCTAGATATAATACTCATAGCGCCGATGGCCAAATCTCCCCCATAATCCCTTAGGGCATTATTAGATATGGTGGTAACTACACTGGCAGCCAATTGCATGGCAAAAGGAGACATTCCAATGGAAAATATTTCTATAATCACATTTCTTGATAACTTCATATTTCTAATATGAAAATTTAAGTGACTGTGTTTACTTTGTAGAAATGCAAGTACATATACAGCACTAATAGCCTGTGAGATTATGGTCGCATAAGCTGCACCCTTAATCCCCATGGCAAAAACAAAAATAAATATCGGGTCCAAAATAGTATTGGTTAATGCACCTATTAGCATAGATGCCATAGCCGCCCTTGGATGGCCTTGGGCACGAATCATATGATTCATGGCAAATCCTATGGTATTACCTAAGGAACCATATAAGATGATAGTAATATAATCCCTAGCATATGCATAGGTGTTTTCACTGGCTCCAAATATCCTAAGTAAAGGGTCCCTGTATATAAGGCCTAATATAGTAACAAGAACTGTGACGATAATCATTAATATAAAAGAATTTCCTAGTATGCGTTCGGCATCCTCTTTTCTATCCTGCCCTAACCTGATAGAAATAAGGGAAGCCCCACCAATACCTACTAGCATAGAAAAAGCTAAAAGGATTGTCATAAAAGGAAAGGCCACTCCTATCCCCGTAAGGGCCAGTTCATTTACTCCCTTTCCTACAAATATCCTATCCACTATATTATATAATGCATTTACAAGCATTCCCACTATTGCCGGTATAGAAAACTTAAGAAGTAACCGACCTATTCCTTCATTTTTCAATTGTTCTTGCGTAGTCATTACTTTTCCTCCCTATTGTAGTATTGATGTATATTTTTTGTCATGGCCTCTAGGAGGTTTATTGACTTTTGTTTATCCTCTTCTGAAAAACCATCCACTAATATATCAGTCCAATTTCTTAGTATTTTAAAAATATCTCCTTTTATACTTAAAGCTCTATCAGTTAAAAAAACTAATTGGGCTCTCCTGTCATTAGAATCTATTTTTCTATAAACATATCCCTCTTCTTCAAGCTTTTTGATTGCCCTTGCCGTTGTTCCTTTATCAATATCTAGCAAATATGATATTTCTTCTTGGCGTATTCCATCTTGTTGATAGAGGATATTTAAAAATATAAATTGCCCACTTCCAATACCAAAAGCTTCAAGCTTTCTGTTTATATAACATTGGGCTTGTCTATATATTATTGATATATATCTCCCAATGGACCTTGAATGCTGCATTATAAAACTCCTCTCATTGGTTGCATCAACAACTATATCATAATAGGGTTTAGTTGTCAATGCAACCAATATACAAAAAAATCATAATTTCTTAGAATGATTTGTTGACAAATGACAATTCCCATAGTATCATTTGATTGTCAACCAATATTTATCAGTGGTTAACAATCAAATAGTAGGAGGTTTTAGTAATGAATATGAAAGTTAAGGATATGATTTTAGTTTCACTATTTGCAGCATTAACAGCGATTGGAGCATTTATCAAATTTCCTGTGGGTCCCGCTCCTATGTCACTTCAGTTTTTATTTACCGCCTTTTCTGCTATACTTCTTGGTTCAAAGCTGGGGGCTCTTTCTCAGCTCATATATTTGATAATAGGCCTTAGCGGAATTCCAATTTTTACCGGCGGTGGCGGTATAGGTTATATTCTAAATCCCACCTTTGGGTATCTTATCGGATTTGTCATAGGCGCTTTTGTGATAGGAAAAAGTATTGAAAATGCAAAGTCAAATTCTTTTATGAGGCTTTTTACTTCATGTTTGATTGGGTTGGGGGTTGTATATCTAATAGGAGTTCCTTATTTGTATTTGATTTTAAAAAATGTGGTTCAAAAAGACATTACCTTCATAGAGACCCTAAAGTCGGGATTAATAGTCTTTCTCCCTGGGGACTTTATAAAATGTTTCATTACCTCATTTATAGGGTTTAAAATAATTCCCATACTAAACAAACTCAAGGCTAATAAATAAATATATTGATTTACTAATGACATATTTTATTCTTCCTTGTATAATTCTAATAGAAACTTACAAAGGAGAAATGTTGTGAATAATAAACGTATTTGGGAAATTGACTTTCTTAGGGGAATTGCACTTATTCTTATGATGATATTTCATCTTCTATATGACCTTAATGACTTTTTTAACATCCCTATCCCCTCTTGGAATGGATTTTGGTACTATGAAGGAAAGGTTTCTGCTATTTTATTTATGCTTTTGGCTGGGATTAGCAGTACTTTTAGTAAAAATAATTTCAAAAGAGGTTTAAGAGTTTTTATTATTGGAATGGGGTTAACTATTGTCACATATCTAATAATGCCATCGGAATATATCCGCTTTGGAATTCTTCATTTGATGGGTGTTGGTATGATTATATATCATTTTATTAGGGTTATACCCATTATACATACTTCTATTTTATCTATCTTCATCATTATTTTAGGATATATATTTAGTAACATTAATATGTCTACATGGCTTCTTATACCCTTGGGAATTACAGATAGAAACTTTGTATCTATGGATTATTATCCCCTTTTCCCTTGGCTTGCTGTATTTTTAACCGGAAGCATAACCGGTAGAATTTTATACAAAGAAAAAAGGAGCATCCTCCAGAAGACTTATGGCAATGACCCTGTCACATTTCTTGGAAGACACTCCCTTATGGTTTATCTTATTCATCAACCGGTAATTTTATTAATCCTCTATTTGATTTTTATATAGGTATCATATGAGGTTTGCCTGTTACCGGATTTTTCATCATATATACTTCCATGTCATATACGTTTTTTATATTTTCTTTCGTCAATACTTCTTCCACTGAACCCAGGGCCGAAATTTTTCCTTGGCTTAACAAAATAAGTTCATCACTGAATCTAGCTGCTAGATTTAAATCATGAAGTACGGCTATAACCGTAAGACCCTTTTGCGTGTTCAAGCCTTTTATACTATCTAATAATTTAATCTGGTGATGAATATCTAAATGGGCTATGGGTTCATCCAAAAGTAGAACATCCGATTCTTGGGTTAGAGCCCTAGCTACGATAACCCTTTGTCTTTCCCCACCACTTAAATTGTTAATATTTTCATGTCTCATTTGCCAAGTATTGGTTGTCATCATAGATTCCCTTGCTATGGCGGCATCTTTATCCTTTTCCATTTCAAATCTTTTAAGGTGGGGGGTTCTTCCCATCATTACTATGGCCTCTGCTGAAAAATCAAAATTTATTTCTGTATTTTGGGGTACCGATGCTAACTTTCTTGCCAACTCTTTGCCTTTAAAGTCTAGAATATCTTTATCTTCAATCCATATAGTATCCTTTTGGGGCTCTAGTATTTTTGTTATACTCTTAAGAAGTGTTGTCTTTCCCGAACCATTAGGCCCTATTATACTATAGAATTTTCCCCTTTCCATTTCTAAATCTATGTTATCTAAGATTAGTCTTTCCCCATATTTCCAGTGAAGAGCCTTAATTTTTATGATTTTCATAGTGCCACCTTCTTATGTTTGTATAGAAGATAAATAAAATAGGGCGCCCCGAAAAGGGCAGTCACCGCCCCCACAGGGATTTCTGAAGGAGCAATAAGGGTCCTTGATAGGGTATCACAAATAATTAGAAATATACTCCCCCCCAAAGCGGAAAAAGGGATAAGTACCCTATTATCGGCTCCAATCAACATACGCATAATATGAGGAATGACAAGTCCAACAAAACCTATCAGCCCACTTACTGATACAACTGCTCCAATAAGGATGGAACAAATAATAATTAAAATCTTTTTGACTTTTTCTATTTCTATCCCAAGGGTCTTTGCGGTTTCATCTCCCATTAATAAAACATTTAAATCTCTCGAAAATACCCACAACAAAATATTCCCTAAAACAACAAAGGGGGTCAAGAATACAACCTGTCTCCAGCTAGCTGTTGAAACACTTCCCATTACCCAAAAAATTATCTTTTCTATTTGATTTCTATTAAAAATCATAAGAATTGACATAATCGATGACCATAATTGACTTATTGCTATTCCAGAAAGTAAAAGAGTTATGGTTGGAAGTCTTGCTCCTGTTTTTGCAATCTTGTATACCATTATCACTGTAAGAAAAGCCCCAAAAAATGCCCCAAGACTTATAAATCCAAATCCCAGTACTGTGCTATTAAGCCCTAAAACAATAGCTATTGTAGCTCCAAGCCCCGCTCCAGATGAAATCCCGATAACATATGGATCTGCCATGGGATTTTTAAATATACCTTGAAAAGCTGCCCCAACCACCGAGAGTCCCATTCCCACTAGACCTGCTAGTATAATCCTAGGAAGTCTAATGTTTAATATAATAGTTTCATGGGATTCTATAATTTCACCATGGGGTAGTATGTCTTTTATAAATGGCAGTCTTCGAAACAAAACCATACTAAACTGTCTAAGAGATATATCCGCACTCCCAAAGGTAGATGAAATAAAAATAACAGAAAATAAAATCCCTAGACCTATTATAAACAATATATAAAAATATCTTTTTTTCCTTAAGTAACCCATAAACTTCCTCTTTTCGCTAATAACCCTTAATTAAATAACTCCGGATGGATAAGTTTTGCCAGTTCTTCTAACCCCTGTGCCACCCTAGGCCCTTGTCTATCCAGTAGATTATTATCGATTTCTAATAATCTGTCCCCTTTAACTGCTGATAAATCTTTATAACCTTGGGCATTTTCTATACCCGATTTGGCATCATAGTATTTAGAACAAATTAGTATATCAGGATTTTGTTCAACTATCTTCTCTAAACTATACTGCCAACCTTCCAAATCTCTTGCAGCATTTTCGCCCCCCGCCATCTCTATCATTTTTCCTATGAAAGTATCCCCCCCAGCGGTATAATCCCCCGCTTCTCCAAAACCTACTACATAGTATATAGAGGGCTTAGGTTCATCCTTTACTTTATCTATTACATTTTGAACTTTATCTTTCATATCTGTAACCATAGCTTCCGCTTTAGGGGAAACATTTAAGATTTGCCCCATTGTAGTTATGGTATCGTAAATCCCCTCAAAACTTTGATTGCTATCTAAAATAAGCACCTGGATATTTAATTCCTGAAGTTTTGCATCGGCTTCCCTAGTAAAAATTCTTGAAGCAAGAACGATGTCTGGTTTGAGTTCTGCAATTTTTTCTATACTGGGATTATCTATACCACCAACAGATTCGATATTTTGCACTTCCTCGGGATAATCACAATAATCTGATTTACCTGTTAGCCTTTGCTGTTCCCCTAGGGCAAATATAATTTCAGTTATATCAGGATTTACCGATATAATTTTTTGAGGTTCTTTTTCGATAGTTATTTCTCTTCCATGGGCATCCGTAAGAACTATTGGATATAAATTATCCCCTTCTTTATTAACTTCCCCACTGCCCCCTATCGCTGTATTTTCTTTAGCACATCCTGTAAAAATGGTAGCCGTTCCTAAAATCATAAATATTAATAATATACTTAAATATTTCTTCATCTTTTTACTCCTTTAAAGTAGTTTAGTAAATTTGTTCTTGAATTTTTACAATAAAAAAACACACCGACGGTGTGGAATTTTCCACCCCTCCCTCCGAGAGTTGAATTAATATCAGTTTTGGCAGGTTTCCTGGCTTATGGTTCATCTTACTCTCCAACCTTCTCGGTTTCCCAATGGCATTTTGGATTTCATCACCATTTACAGTAGCGGGGGCTGCAACGGATTTACACCGTCTTCCCTTTTAACCCATTTTAAAGGGCACCATAAACTTTTATTATCTTTTAAAATATATTTATTGTAGCACTTCTTAAATTTTAACGCAAGGTACCTAATGGTAAAAAAAATAGGAATGCAAAGCATTCCTATTGTAGTTCCTCTGTGATTACATCTTCTATAGCCTTACCCGGCGGTACCATCGGTAGCACTTTTTCATCTATATCTACATGGCAATCTAATATAACCGGTGCTTTTAAGGAGAGAGCTTCCCCTAATGCAATATCTAGCTCTTCCTCAGTAGTGATTTTGTATCCCTTGGCCCCGTAGGCCTCAGCTAATTTTACAAAATCAGGACCTCTATCTAAGGTTGTAGCAGAATGTCTGCCTCCATAAAACATGGTCTGCCATTGTCTAACCATACCTAAGGTTCCATTATTAATAACTACTATAATAATCGGGATATTATAAGCGTTGATAGTTGCTAATTCATTGCAGTTCATTCTAAAACTTCCATCTCCTGCAATATGAACAACTTGTTTTTCAGGCATTCCGATTTGAGCTCCTATAGCCGCCCCTGTACCATATCCCATAGTTCCAAGTCCTCCCGATGTTATATAAGTACGGGGTGTAGTAAATTTATAATATTGAGCTGCCCACATTTGGTGCTGTCCAACTTCTGTTGTGATTATGGCTCCACCCTGTGTCTTTTCATAAATCTTCTCTATAACTTGTTGAGGCATTAGACTACCGTTTTTATTATAACCTACAGGATATTCTTTCATTAAATCGTCTATCCTTTCGTTCCATTTGCCCCTTGTCTTGCCTTCTAACTGTGTATTTAGCAGTTTTAAAACTTCTTTTAGGTCACCTATTATATGGCGATGGGTATGAATATTCTTATTTATTTCTGCAGGGTCAATATCTATATGAAGTACCTTGGCATCCGGTGCAAATCTCTCTAGTTTACTAACAACCCTATCGCTAAAACGAGCGCCGATGGCAATAAGCAAGTCACATTCTGTAGCTGCTATATTTGATGCCTTTGTTCCATGCATTCCAATCATACCTGTATAAAGCCCGTGGGTTGCTGGGAATGCTCCTTGTCCCATTAGGCTGCAAGCCACAGGAGCGTTGATTTTTTCTGCAAAGTCTACCAATTCGCTAGAAGCATTGGCGTATCCTACTCCCCCACCTGCATATACAAAGGGTCTTTTTGAGTTATTGATTAATTCAAGCGCTCTATTTATATCTTTTTCCCTAATATATTCCGTATTTGTGGGAATAGGTTTCGGCTCTTGGTATTTATAGTTTGTATAAGCCGCAGTTATATCCTTTGGAATATCTATAAGAACTGGACCCGGACGTCCTTCCTTTGCTATATAAAATGCCTTTCTTATGGTATCTGCTAATTCGTTTACATCTTTTACAATAAAATTATGTTTTGTAATAGGCATGGTTATTCCGCAAATATCCACCTCTTGAAAACTATCTTTTCCCAAGAGAGAAATGGGTACATTCCCAGTTATGGCTACCATAGGAACCGAATCCATATAAGCAGTTGCTATGCCTGTTACTAGATTGGTTGCTCCGGGGCCAGAAGTCGCTATACACACTCCTACTTTTCCTGTAACCCTTGCATAGCCATCGGCTGCATGGGATGCCCCCTGCTCATGGGCGGTTAATATATGTCTTATTTCATTTTGATGTTTATATAACTCGTCGTATATGTTTAAAACAGCCCCTCCAGGGTATCCAAAAACCGTGTCGACTCCTTGTTCTTTTAAACATTCTATTAAAATCTGTGAACCCGTCAGCTGCATAAGTTTCCTCCTTCTTTTATAAGAAAAGCGGCTATCGCCGCATTATCTTATATATAAATTTACTATGTTTATACTTTGTGGGCAGGTTTTTACACCTACCCTAGCAAAGTAATTAGTTCTTAAGTACTCCGCCTGTGCTGGCAGATGTAACTAATTTTGCATATCTCGCAAGGTATCCTGTTTTTATTTTAGGCTCCGGTACAACCCATTTTTCTTTTCTTGCTTCTAATTCTTCATCAGAAACTTCTAGCTGGAGTATACCTTTTACCATATCTATTGAGATGATATCCCCCTCTTCTACGAAAGCTATAGGACCTCCTTCAGCAGCCTCTGGGGATACATGGCCAATAGAGGCTCCTCTTGTTGCTCCGCTAAATCTTCCATCGGTGATAAGAGCTACATCCTTATCAAGCCCCATACCTGCTAGTGCCGATGTAGGGGTAAGCATTTCTCTCATCCCTGGACCACCCTTAGGTCCTTCATACCTGATAACAACTACCTCACCTTTATTTATCTTCCCCCCATAAATCGCCTCATTAACTTCTTCCTCAGAATCAAATACCCTAGCAGGACCCTTGTGAACAAGCATCTCTTCTGCCACTGCCGAACGTTTCACAACACATCCGTCCGGTGCTAAGTTTCCTTTTAATACGGCGATACCACCGGTTTGGCTATATGGATTTTCGATTGGACGAATGATATCATGATTACGATTAAATGCAGGAGCAATATTTTCTCCTACAGTCTTTCCCGTAACCGTTGGAAGAGATAGATTTAATAAGTCTTTTTTAGAAAGCTCTTTCATTACTGCTTGCACTCCCCCTGCTTCAAATAAATCTACAATGAAGCTAGGTCCTGCTGGAGCTAGTTTGCATAAGTTAGGGGTCTTTGCACTGATTTCATTGGCAAGTTCTAAGTTTAGTAAAACCCCTGCTTCATGGGCAATAGCAGGAAGATGAAGCATGCTATTGGTGCTGCAGCCCAGAGCCATATCGACAGTTAAGGCATTTAAAAATGCTTCCTTGGTCATAATATCCTTCGGCTTTACATCTCGTTTTAAAAGTTCCATGACTGTCATTCCTGCTTTTTTAGCCAAACGTATCCTATCAGCATATACCGCAGGAATAGTGCCATTTCCAGGGAGCCCCATACCCAATGCTTCTGTTAAACAATTCATGCTATTTGCGGTAAACATACCAGAACAGGAGCCACAGCTTTGACAGGCAGAATCTTCGCATTTACGGAGTTCTTCTTCAGTCATTGTCCCAGCCTTAACTGCTCCAACCGCTTCGAATACATCTGTTAAACTCAGTCTTTTTCCTTCCATACTTCCCGGCAGCATAGCTCCCCCACTTACAACAATGGTAGGAATATTAACCCTTGCTGCTGCCATAAGCATAGCTGGAACGATTTTATCACAGTTTGGTATCATAACCAAAGCATCAAAACTATGGGCCATTGCCATGGTTTCTATGGAATCCGCTATAAGTTCCCTTGAAGCTAGGGAATAATGCATTCCTATATGCCCCATAGCTATTCCATCACATACTCCTATGGCAGGAAACTCTATAGGAGTCCCTCCACCCATTCTAACCCCGGCCTTTACTGCTTCTGTGATGGTGTCCAGATGAATATGTCCGGGGATAATTTCATTCTTTGCATTCACTATACCTATTAGAGGTTGTCTTATTTCTTCATCTGTATAACCCATCGCCTTAAATAAGGAACGATGAGGTGCTCTTTCTAGCCCACTTTTTGCACGATCGCTTCTCATACTATCACTCCTTATTTGTAAATTGCTTCTCCATTACTATTTGCATATGATTGAAATGCTTCAAGAAGTTTTTTTGTTATCGGACCTGCGACACCATTTCCGATAACTCTTCCATCAACTTCGGTAACAGCAATGGCCTCTGCCGCTGTCCCTGTTAGGAAACATTCATCAGCATTATATACGTTAAATAAAGTAAATTCTTTTTCTACTACTTCCATGCCCATATCTTTTGCTAAATCCATTACGGTTCTTCTTGTAATCCCATCGAGAATTCCTATATGGATTGGTGGGGTATAGACTACATTATCCTTTACGATAAAAATATTATCCCCTGTGCATTCTGCTACAATCCCATCATGGTTGAGCATCAATGCTTCCGGAACCCCTGCACGGTTTGCTTCTATTTTTGCAAGAATATTGTT
Organism: Candidatus Epulonipiscium sp.; assembly: GCA_012519205.1. Classification (NCBI taxonomy): domain Bacteria; kingdom Bacillati; phylum Bacillota; class Clostridia; order Lachnospirales; family Lachnospiraceae; genus Candidatus Epulonipiscium; species Candidatus Epulonipiscium sp. Next base: position 66,733 of record JAAYQR010000028.1, read on the forward strand.
AAGATAATTTAACGACTTAATTTGAGGGTCAACAATGGTTGCCTTGTTTCTTCTTTGAGCTGCTGTGATGATTGGCATTCCCTTTTCATACATTTCCGGTGGGTAAAGTGTAATCGTTGAGGAGATACAAAATACTGTAGGTTTAGGACATTTAGTGGGACTAAGTCCTAGATCTCCCGCTCCTCTTGTTACAACCAAACGAATATATCCATCTTTTATATTGTTTTTTCTACAAGTTTCAAGTAAAATTTCCTTCATTTCTTCCTTGGTCATAGGGATTTCTAGCATAATAGCCTTGGCTGCTGCATAAATCCTATCAATATGCTCTTTGCATTTGAATATACACCCATTATAAGCGCGAATACCTTCAAATACACCGTCCCCATATAGTAAACCATGATCAAATACAGATACCTTTGCCTCTGACTTTTTTACATATTCTCCGTCTAAATAAATGATTAATTCATCGGACATACTACTACCTCCCGCTTTATCAGTTCGTTTTACAGTGCCTCTATAACAAGGCGGCCCATTTCTTTTGTTCCGATTAATTTCATACCCTCACTCATGATGTCCCCTGTGCGGAAGTTTTGTTCTAGTACCTTTGTTACTGCTTCTTCTATAGCAATTGCTTCTTTTTCTAAGTTAAAGGAATATCTAAGCATCATAGCCGCTGAAAGAATAGTAGCTAAAGGATTTGCTTTGTCTTGACCCGCTATATCAGGAGCAGAACCATGAATAGGCTCATACATTCCAAGGGTACCTTCCCCTAAACTAGCTGAAGGAAGCATTCCTATGGAACCAGTAATCATGCTGGCTTCATCGGATAATATATCCCCAAACATATTACTTGTAATAATAACGTCGAATTGCCTTGGATTTCTAACTAACTGCATAGCTGCGTTATCTACATACATATGGTTTACTTCCACTTCTTCGTAATCCTTTGCCACTTCTTCTACTACTTTTCTCCAAAGTCGTGAGGATTCCAATATATTAGCTTTATCTATACTGGTTACTTTTTTGTTTCTTTTCATAGCAGCCTCAAAACCAACCCTTGCTATGCGTTCTACTTCCTTAATGGAATAACTTTCAGTATCGTAAGCTTCTTCACCCATCTTACCGGTTCTTCTTCCTCTTTCCCCAAAATAAATTCCACCGGTAAGTTCACGAACCACTAATATATCCAATCCATCTCCTATAATTTCAGGCTTTAGAGGACAAGCATCTTTTAGCGCATTATGAAGTAGCGCAGGCCTAAGATTCGCAAAAAGTCCTAATTCTCCTCTAAGTCCTAAAAGAGCTTTCTCAGGTCTTTCATCCCCTGGTAAGTCATCCCACTTAGGTCCCCCAACAGCTCCCAACAATACAGAATCACTTTTTTTGCAGATATCTATAGTCTCTTGTGGAAGGGGTTCTCCTTTTTTATCAATTGCCACTCCCCCAGCTAGCACTTCTGTGTAGTTAAAGGTATGACCAAACTTTTCACCGATTTTATCTAAAACAAGTATTGTTTGTTCTATAATGTCTGGACCTATTCCATCACCTGGGATGGTTGCTATATTAAATTTCATTTAATTCCCTCCGTCTCTTAGTTTCAAAATAAAACACATTGTTCGTAATCTGAAAATCTATCATTTTGGGGCAGCGTAGAATACTGGTTGGAAATCCTTCGCTACTTC